>NZ_JAOCHX010000110.1:0-951 GCF_029843245.1 Empedobacter sp. GD03739
GTATATCTTAAAGCTACACTTCGAAAACTCCATAATACATAAAGCTACTCCGGTTCCGTTCAACGGGCTTTCATCTCGTGCCCTCCGGGCAAGACGAAAGCTTAGTTATTATCGGCAGTTTTTTTATCTGGTAACTGCTTTATAGAAACTTTGTCCCATTTCAGTTACTTTAAAACTGTCTAGACCATGAAATGTTGTTGGTGCATGTCCTCCAATTTGGATTCCTGGTGTAATTGTGACTCCATAAGTAATAAGACCTAGCGAAAGTAGAACATTTAGCGACTCTTTTTTATTATAATCAATTTCCCTTAAACTAACCAAGGTATTATAAAGATGTGGTTGCGAAATACAGAATTTATTTATATCATCAAAGATTTGCACGTCCAAAGGCTCTAAACTGTCTAAAGTTTCTATAAATATTTTTCTAATTGAAGAGTTAAAGTTTTTATCTGTCGCATTTGCAAGTAGATTTGCCCATTTTTCCAATAAATTTTCGTCCTCCTCAATTGACGCTTTTTCCAATAACTTATAACCGAAAGATAATTCTGTAGGCTTTGTATCATTCGCCTTTACTAGATTGTATTTATTTTCTAATTTTAATGTATTTGCGATTCTTCTTGCTTTTAGTGCGTCTCCATATAATATACCTGCCCCATCAATAAGTGGCTTTCCAACTATTTCAGAAAAAAATATAGTTAGACTTTTTATTGGTTCTGAATTAACCAAATCTCCTGTAATTTTCATAATATTTTTTTTAAAATTGCCGATAACGGGCTGCGGCTTTGCGATAGTGGCGAATTAGAAAGCCAAAACTTTCAATTTTGTACTAACTTGAGCAACAGCTTTTTTATATTTACTAAAATAAGAAAAAAGGAAATATAAAAAGCTGTTGCGGATAAAAATGCACAAACTTTCTATATTTCCCATAACCCGCCATTTCGCAAAACCGCT
>NZ_JAOCHX010000111.1:0-900 GCF_029843245.1 Empedobacter sp. GD03739
GAAGTTGTTTAAACAAATGAGAGTTCCAAAAAAAATCAGCAAATTTGAATTGCAATAAAAAAAAACTAAAAATCTGGAACTCCTTAGCAAATATAAAATAGAAGAATTAATATTACCTCATTTAAGTATAGGAAAACGAGGATTTAAGACAAAATTTGATTTAATAAAAGTTGTACAATTAATAATAAAACGCTTAAAAACGGGTTGTCAATGGCGAGAATTGAGTTTAAAAGAATATTTTTTAGACCAAAAAATAAGTTGGCAAAGTATTTATTATTATTTCAATAAATGGAGTAAAGATGGCTCTTTCAAAAATGTTTGGATTAACTTATTATCTAAAAACAAAAAATCATTGGATATGTCTTGCGTTCAATTAGATGGCAGCCATACTCGTTGTCGATTAGCAGGTGAAGCTGTTGGATATCAAGGCAGGAAAAAATCAAAAACCACTAATATTATTTTTTTGTGTGATAATCAAGGTCAAATGCTAGCAATGGGTTCTCCTAAAAGTGGAACAAACCATGATTTATTCGAGATTGATGATGTTTTAAATGAAATTCTTCAGCTTTTGGAAGAAAGTGATATTTCACATCAAGGACTTTTTCTGAATGCTGACGCAGGTTTTGATAGTGATGATTTTAGAAACTTACTCGAAAAAAACGAAATTATAGCCAATATAAAAGTCAATACAAGAAACTCTAGTTCAGTTGACAATGATTATTATTTTGATCCAAAATTATATAAAAGAAGGTTCAAAATTGAAAAAGCAAATGCTTGGATTGATTCCTTTAAATCCTTGCTTATCAGATTTGAAACTTCCGCTATTAACTGGATCAATCTACATTATATTGCTTTTACTGTTATATTTATCAAAAAAATGAAAGTTTAAACAACTTCTAT
>NZ_JAOCHX010000112.1:0-896 GCF_029843245.1 Empedobacter sp. GD03739
TATGTATTATGTAAAAAGTAAAATGAATTGTTCTTTACTTTCATTTTTATTCATTGGTTTATTATTTTATAAATAATGTATTCATGAATCCTTCGGATTTGTCTTGACACAAAAACGAAACAAAAAAGTCAAGGCTATAAATCCGTTTAGGCTAAAAATCCTTTTCACTTCGGGAATGAATTAAATCATTCCCGATGGTCGGTAATTCCTTCTAATCCTTCTTAAAAATGATTTTCTTAACGCCAACGATTTAGATGCCATTTCTTCGTTTCACTCTTAGCGTTTGTTAGAGAATGATTTGTTGTAGTGTTCGTTCAATAACTTTTCGACATCAGACATTTTGTAGTAGATTTTGTTGCCTACTTGACAGAATGAAACCTTTCCTTCATCTCTCCACGTTTGAGCTGTACGTTTTGAAATTTTCATTAGCATTAGAAACTCTTGGTTATCCATAAATGTTTCTTGTTTAGCTGCTAATGCTTTGTTTAATTTTTTAGTGATTTCCTCTAATTGGAATACGATCGCATCGTATTGTTCTTTTGTTAAAATGATTGCTTCCATTTTCTTTCTTGTTTTAAGATTATGGAACAAATGAAGTACAGAAAAAAAAGTCGCCAGGTCTTAAGTTGGTCTTATAAGACCAAAATAATTTTGAAACTAACTGTTTATCTATGATTGGTTAAAGACTTGCTATTTTTTGAATAAGACCTTTTTGAGCAAAAAAAATCCTAACTGAGTAAGTTAGGATTGAATGCTTTAAAGCAATTTATCTATATCTATTCGCTTATTTACATTTGGTCGTTTATCTTCTCGTGATGGAGTTAAAATTGTTCGAACGGTTTTTAGGCTTAATTCGTTTCCATCTTTATCAACAAAATTGGACACAATTACTTTTG
>NZ_JAOCHX010000113.1:0-843 GCF_029843245.1 Empedobacter sp. GD03739
CTATATCTTAAAGCTACACTTCGAAAACTCCATAATACATAAAGCTACTCCGGTTCCGTTCAACGGGCTTTCATCTCGTGCCCTCCGGGCAAGACGAAAGCTTAGTTATTGTACGCAGTTTTTTTAGTTTATTTTTATTCCAAGTCGTTTCTGAATCAGAATTATTAAAAAAATCAAAATTATTCCACCAATTAGTATTAAAGGAATTTTAGTTTTATCCTCTTTAATTTGTTTATTTACACAATTTAGATTTATATATTCTTTTGAATTTACTCGAATTGAAACGACACTTTTAATATTGTTAAAAAGAAATTTTGCATTTTTATCAATTTTTATTTCGATATTTTGGTTAGGTTTTACGTCTGAAATAAAGTGTTCATAATTAAAACATTTAGTGTACTCAGGAATTATTTTTAGAATTTTTGGGTTGTTTTCAATTTCCAAATTATAAGAAACACTTACTTTTCTTTTAGGTTTGTTTCTATGAATCGATTTGTAAGTACCTGTTATTATTTCAGTTTTATCTAATTTTATATTACTTTTTGTTAATGAGTTGTAAAGAACAAAACTCAAAGCTAAAAATACTAAAATATAAAAAAAGGTGTTGAATATTTTCACTAAAATTCTTTTTAGAACGGTTTTTTTTCAAAATTGCGGACAACGGAAAAAGTATTGGCGAAGTGCGGGCTTAATTTGAACGAATGTTCAAGTTCAGACCAATCGTAGCCAATATTTTTTCAATGGAACTAAACTAATAAAAAAATGTGGAATTGGAAAATATTGGCGGCTAAAAAAGTAGAGTAGTTCAACTTTGACTTTAACCCCGCATTTTGCCAATACAAT
>NZ_JAOCHX010000114.1:0-839 GCF_029843245.1 Empedobacter sp. GD03739
TATTCCTCGATCAGAATGAAATAGCATTCCTTTTTTAATCGATCTATTCTTTATAGCCATACGCCATGCTGATAAAGTTGTATCTTCAGTACTCATCGTATTGCTCAAACTCCAACCAATGACCTTTCTATCATATAAATCGATAATTGTTGTTAAATATAAAAATCCTTCTTGAGTTTGAATATAAGTAATATCTGATACCCATTTCATAGAAGGTTTTGAAGCGTAAAAATCTCGATTAAGAAGATTATTTACAGTTAAATAATTATGTTTAGAATTTGTTGTAACTCTAAACTTTTTACTTAATTTACTTCTTAAACCAAGCTCTTGCATATATTTAGCAACTGTTTTAACTGATATTCTGTAACCTAAAGCATTTAATTCTGAATGAATTCGAGGACTTCCATATCTCTGCTTGAATTTAAAATATAGATACTTTATTTTATCTAGCATCAAATTTTTTCTCAAAAGTCGATTGGAGCAACCTTTATTTTTCCATTTATAATAGCTGCTGGAGTGGATTTTTAAGATAATACACATTTTCTCAATCGGAAATTGGCACTCGTGATTCTTTATAAATCTATATTTCATCGACCGTTCTTGGAGAAAATGCTGATTGCTTTTTTTAAGATATCACGTTCTAATTCTGCATCTTTAAGCTTTCTTTCTAATTCAACTATTCGCTCCTGTTCAGGCGTTAGTTTTAAATTACCTTTTCCTGGAAAACTATTGGATCCGTATTCTTGATAATCTTTGCGCCATTTGTATAATAAGGAGGCTTTTATTCCAAGTTCCCTTGCTAATTCCGATATATTACTTCTTTCATAACTCAATTCTAC
>NZ_JAOCHX010000115.1:0-812 GCF_029843245.1 Empedobacter sp. GD03739
GCATAGTTGAGAAAATAAAGTTTCAATTCTTTTTCGATACTTTTTGAATGGATAAAACTGAGGTTTATACTCTTTTTGATTGGATCTTTTCGGTGTTTCTAATCGAATATTAGCTTCATTAAATAAGTCAATTTGAATTGTTTGCGACAAATAGCCTCTGTCACCAAGTAGCACACAATCTGATAGTTGAGATTTTATATCTTTCAAAAAATGAATATCATGAACAGATGCGGGACTGATATCAATACTCTGGAAAACACCATTTAAAGAACAAACAGCATGAAGTTTATAGCCATAAAAAGACATTTGCTGAGAAGCACAAAAACCTCTATTTGGTGCGCTATACTGATGTTCTTTGCAAATTTTAGAGCGATTAATTCTTGCTATTTTACACACCTCCAACGGCATACTATCAACAATAAAACAATTTTCAAATTCATTAAATTCTTTCGCTAATTTAAGTCGAATACTATTAATTTGCTCTGATAATCTACGTTTTCTACGATTGTAAATACTACGCTCAATTTTACAACTTAGCGCTTTAGGAAGATTTCGAAATAAATGATTTTCACTATCAATACCCATAAATTCAGCTGTTAAAACAAGACTGATGAGTTCTAAATCAAAAAGTTTAGGTCTTCTACGTTGATAAATTAAAAGTGTATCTGTTGATATTTTTCGTAGAACTTCCAATATTCTTTCGTAATTTGCAAGTAAGTTGTTCATTGTAAATGTTTTGTAGTTGAAGCAATTTACTGATTTTCAATCAAATGAACAACTTTATTCTTTAGTAATCAAAATGCACAACGGGT
>NZ_JAOCHX010000116.1:0-748 GCF_029843245.1 Empedobacter sp. GD03739
CTCCATCATCAATAGTTTAGGGATTGAACTTTATTTTGTTGGGTAAATTTATAGGCGACTATAAACTCATTGTGTACTTCTTTCTGTGACAGTTGTAATTCTTCAGCGATATTGGCAAAAGATTGTTTATGCTCGCAGCGAAGTTTTAAAATCAACGATTGTGTTTTGGTTATTTGATCTTGCTTCTCTACAGTAGAGACTGTTTTGGTTTTAATAATTAACTTATCTTGATGACTTAAAATCTTCTTAAGATCCTCAATAGCACTTTTAATTTCGTTACTTGTTTCAGTTATTCCTCTTCCCATTGCATGAGCAATTGCTTTATACTGAAATCCATGTTTTAAACAGAGTTCTATCAAATGTTTTCTTTCAGTACTTAGTAAGGGTAATACTTTTATAATTTCATCAAAATAGTGCTGTTGCCTTTCTTGTTCGTTTAGGTTTTCTATTACATCAGCTGGATCATATCCAGCTAAATAACTTTGATAATTCTCATAGTTCTCTAATGAATTCACATTTCTAAAAAACTTATTCTTCGGTTTAGCATAATGCGAATAGCAACTGTATTTCATTACAAATCTCAAAAAGAAAAAGATATGATCAGGGGATTCCATCTTCTCTCGATATTCCCAAAGTTTCAGAAACACATCTTGTAACAAACATTCTACTACAAACTCATCCTCAATTATTTGTTTACCAAACCAAAAGATGCGTTTATTATATCTGACATAAATACGTTCCAAAGCAA
>NZ_JAOCHX010000117.1:0-748 GCF_029843245.1 Empedobacter sp. GD03739
CTGCCTTCGAACGTATTTATGTCAGGTACAATAAACGAATCTTTTGGTTTGGTAAACAAATAATTGAGGATGAATTTGTAGTAGAATGCTTGGTACAAGATGCATTTCTAAAATTATGGGAATATCGCGAAAAGATGGAATCTCCTTATCATATCTTATTCTTTTTAAGGTTTGTAATGAAATACAGTTGCTATTCGCATTATGCTAAACCGAAGAATAAGTTTTTTAGAACTGTAAGTTCACTAGAAAGTTATGAGAATTATCAAAGTTATTTGTCTGGATATGATCCCGCAGATAACATTCAAAACCTAAACGAACAAGAAACACAACAGCACTATTTTGATCAAATTATAAAAGTATTACCCTTATTAAGTGCTGAAAGAAAGCATTTGATTGAACTCTGTTTAAAACATGGATTTCAATACAAAGCGATTGCTAAAGCAATGGGAAGAGGAATCACTGAAACGAGTAACGAAATTAAACATGCTATTGATGATCTTAAGAAGATTTTAAGTCACCAAGATAAATTAATTATTAAAACCAAAACAGTCTCTACAGCAGAGAAGGAAAATCAAATATCTGAAACACAATCGTTGATTTTAAAACTTCGATGTAAGCATAAACAATCTTTTTCAACAATAGCTTCAGCATTACAATTGTCTCAAAAAGAGGTACACAATGAATTTATAGTCGCTTATAAATTCACTCAACAAAACAAAGTTCAATCCCTAAACTATTGATCATGGAA
>NZ_JAOCHX010000118.1:0-747 GCF_029843245.1 Empedobacter sp. GD03739
GCATTCGTTTGCAAAATTATCAGACGAATATTGGTCTGGTCCGTTGTATACGGTTCCTGGTCCAAATAAAACACAGAATATACAAGATGTTCCTTGGAAAAATTGGATTGGGACAAATGGAATTGGAATTTATGCATATGGCGAAAAAGATGCAAGAGCACAATGGTTTCGTCCGCACGAATTCTGTAAAATGCAATATTTAATCGCGCCTTTTTGTAATGTTTGTCAAGAAGAATTTATTGAAGTAATTCATCAAAAAACAAATCCAATTATTTCTACAAAACCCGCTGTTGATACTCCTGTTAACACAGAAAACATGAATGCTTTTACACTTAATTTAGTAAAAACAGTTCCAAATACGTTGAAAATAAAATGGATTTTGAATAATAAATTGATTGCAGAAAATTTAGATTCTATTCATTTAAATAAAGGTCAGTTCAACTTAGAAAAAAATATTTTAAGAGCAGAAGTAACGGATACAACGCAATTAGTAAGAAAAGAAAATCATGCGAATCATATGTACACAACGCAATGGGAAATTTCAAAACCTAATAATGAGAGTTTAACTCCACCAGTTTTGACATGGGGTGAAAAACAAGAAAGTTGTTACAATGAACATCAGGCACTAACGGTGAAAAATCCAGAAGCAAAAGTTGAATATTTTTGGTATGATGAGCTAAATTCTACTCAACCATTTGTAAAAGGAAGCAATATTATTAGTCCAACTATTACTGAGAATAAGACTTA
>NZ_JAOCHX010000119.1:0-705 GCF_029843245.1 Empedobacter sp. GD03739
AGGACTGTCTCTTAAAGTGTGTAAGTTCAAAAATTAAGCTTGGGTTAGGTTCTACTTTTTAGAGTCTAACCCTTTCTTGATATAGGATTAAAAATTGATCAATAATAACTCCCCAGTTTCTTACTGGCATAGACCATTTTTTAGTTGCTTCTCTCACAGCCAAATATACGGATTTCATAACAGCTTCATCTGTAGGGAAGGATAATTTATTTTTAGTGTACTTCCTTATTTTACCGTTTAGATTCTCAATTAGATTGGTGGTATATATGATTTTCCTAATATCTACGGGGAATTCAAAGAAAACCGTAAGGTCTTCCCAGTTGTTTTTCCAGCTTTGGATGGCATAAGAATATTTATGTTCCCACTTAGAAGCAAAATCATTTAAAGCAGCTTCAGCAGCCTGTTTAGTTGGCGCGTTGTAGATTTCTTTCATATCAGCAGTAAACTGTTTCTTATCTTTCCAAACAACGTATTTACAAGCATTTCGAATCTGATGTACTACACATATTTGTGTTTTAGATTCAGGAAAAACGGTACGTATGGTATCGGTAAAACCATTTAAGTTATCGGTTGCTGTAATCAAGATATCTTCAGTTCCTCTAGCCTTCATATCGGTTAAAACACTCATCCAAAAGGATGATGACTCATTTTTACCTAACCATAATCCTAAAACTTCTTTGCGTCCATCGCGTTTTAAGCCTACTG
>NZ_JAOCHX010000012.1:0-67122 GCF_029843245.1 Empedobacter sp. GD03739
ATAACTTGTTGTTATAGTCGCCTGCGGGCTATCGGGGACAAGCCCACTATAACCAAATTATGTTAAATATATTTTGAGAGTTAATATTTTATTTGATCTAAACTTTGAATTATTGAAGATAAGCCTTTATCCCATGGTCTGTTTTTGAGTTCCTCCTTCAACCATTTTTTTGCTGTTTCAATATAAGTAAAGGCTTTATCATCATAGAAACGATTTATATATTCTTTTGCTTGTTCTGCGTATCTTATAGCATGGAAAACTTTTCTTTTATCATCTTTAAAACATTTTTCTAATATATCCATACTATTATCCAGTTGAACTCTTATTGATGATGTTTCTTCGGAGCTATTAATATTAGCATCAAAAAGTATTATGGCATGCGAGTTTCTTATAGAAAAATATTTATTATTTGTTTGAGTTATAGCTTTGTCTATCCATTCAAATGCAGTTGTGTATTTTTTCTTATAAGCAAGATATAAAGCTCCTTGTTGTAGAACATAAGGGTTGTTAAAGTCCATATCATAAACTTTTTCATAAAATTCCATACCTTCTTTCCAATTAGGAAAAGCTTTTGCAACTAGAATTTTATCATATGCATATTTTCTAAAAACATTATAATGTGGAATTCTTGTGTTAGGAACATTGTTTAATGTTTTATTCATAACACTTTTCAAAACTTCAGATGAAACAACATCGATAATAGTCTCTGCGATGAAGTATGATCTAGGATAGTAATAGTCTTGATCTTCTTCTAAATTTAAGTCACCTGAATAATCTCTAACTAAATCTTCTAGCTGATCCCTTAGATCAAAAATTTCAGAATAATTATTATTAATTTCATCACTAAAATAGCTGTATAACATGTCAAATGATAATGGAATTCTACAATTATGTGAATAAGCAATTAATACAAGAAATTCAGTAAGTTTATTATCATGTTTTTTAAGATTTTCGAATACTTCAATAAATCTTTTTTTAATTGTGTTATGTTTTACGTTACGTTTAACAAATTCAAAAATTGTATCTTTTTCATAATTCTTACTTTTTTCAGTATTTAATCTTATAGATCTTGTAGCAACAGGTAGGTGGTCAAATATACCTTGTAAATCTGTATCATTTAACTCTGTTACATTATAAATATTAAAGTTTTCGGTTTTTATTAAATGTGATATAGCTGAAAAATTATGAGTTCTTTCGATTCCTATTAGTTTAATGTTTTTAAATTTAGACAGGTAGATAAAAGCATCCAATGAATCAGAAAAATTGTCAATGAAAACTATAGTTTTTTTTCCATTTGATCTGTTCGCAATTAATTCCGCTTTATTGAGTTGAAGATTTTCAAATATAAGTTTTATATCATAGTCAAGCTCTATAGCAATCTGCATCATTAAAGTAGTCTTACCTGATACTGGCGCTCCTTGAACAACAAGGTTTTTGTCTGAGTAAATTAAATTTTTAATTTTATTAAAATGTGAAGTTTTGTAAATCTGATTTGAGAATACATCATACCATGTTGGAGGATTTCCACTAAAAAACTCTAAAATAGGTCTAACTGGCAAATTTTTATTACTTCTAGGAATTATATTTTTACTAAAAAGAAAAGTAATTTCTTGGTTATTTCTTTGATTAGATATTGAATTTTCTATTTTTAAATTTTCTAAATAATCCAAGAAATTTTCTGTATCAGATATAATAATATTGAATCCAAGGGCTTCATAATAAAGTACTATATCATCCTCATTATTTGTGATTATAATCCATTTATCTTTATGATTCTCTGGGTTAGTATTAGAAGACGTAAGGGCTTGTATAACACCTGTGTCTTGTATTTTATATCCCCAAAACAAAGTGATTTTTCTTTCAAAGTCTAAAGCAAGTTGATTCCATATTTTAGGATTAGAACTATATGCGTTAGAAATAGAAGAAACGTCAAATATCATTTTACGTTCAGGATACCTAACATTTCCATGTAAAGCTGAAAAATCAACAGCAAGCTTATCAGAATAACTCTCTCCATTATAAGTTACATCATTAATATATTTTTCATCAATTTTTTCATAAATCTTATGTACTAGATCGTCAATATTTGTTGTATATATATTCTTAGGATTTAGTTTATCAATATTTGTATATCTTTTATCAAAAGTACCTACAGAGAAATTTTTTCGAAGAAAGTTATAAAAATCTTCTCTTTTAGAGTTTTCAAGAATTGTAGATATTTGAGCTAAATTTAGGTTTAAATTTAGCTTAAATTCGTTCTTTATTTGTTCATTTAGCTGCTCTCCAATTGGAAGCTTTTCTAATTTATTATTTTTAGCGAGAACTGAAAAACCAGCACCTAAAAAAAGATTAGATCCTTTTATTATTTCATTTTCGAATAAATTTTGATTGTCAAATCGTATCATTTATAAAAATTTAAAGAAGTTTATTAATTTAATATGCAATATAGTAAATTAAGATATTTTCTAGCTATTTAATTAATATTCCAGATATAAAAAACAGAGAAAAGTATTTTTTTATATTTTTTTACTACAATTACAAACCTTACAATTCCTACAAAAAATTTTTTATAAAATTTTCGAAGACGTAAACTACCCTCGAATAACCCCCATCTATTTTTGGAAGATTTGGAATCCCCCTCACCACTTTTTAAGAGAATGGTTTTTTCTGGTGGATTTATTCATCCTCCTGTGATTCTAAATTAATGTTTAACAAACGTAGAGGTAAACAAACTTGCTTGTTTTTGATACTAAATCATCAACAAAATTTATCTCTACTCTAAAATCTTATAGCCAAAAATGAAGGTATCAGAAATTAAAATCTCATACATGAATGAAGTTGATGAGAAAATCAAAGTTTTGGGAAGTAGCGAAGTTTATCAAGTTCTTAAAGCGAATTGGGATTTGGATATAATTGAACTTCAAGAAGAGTTCAAAATATTATTACTAAATCAAGGGAATCAAGTTTTAGGAATTAAAAGTATGTTTAAGGGCGGAATAAACACTTGTAGCATAGATGTAAGATTAATTATGGGAATGGTATTAAAAGCTAACGCATCTGCTCTTGTAATAACTCATAACCATCCAAGTGGAAACTTAAATGCGAGTGAATCGGATAAACGAATAACTTCTAAAATCAAAGAGTGTTGCGAGTTATTTGACATTCGATTGTTAGACCATATTATTATGGCTAAAAATTCTTACCTTAGTTTTGCAGACGAAGGAATTCTTTGATTTAAATAAAATATACGAGTAGGGTTGAAGATGATAATTAGTGGAAATCATCCCCGATTTCATCCCCTTTAGAAGGTTTTTATAGCTAAGATATTGATATTTAATACATATCCTTAATCCCGCCAGCTCCACAAATCTCCTTTAAAAAGTTTTAAAGGAGGTTTTTTTATTAAGAAAACTAAGGTTCCCAAATAATACGTGTCATCACATCAAGGTTGGTTCCTGTATGTTTGGTGATAGAAACTCCAGTAACCAAACCAATCATTAAATTGTGTTGAATAGCCAATCTAATTTGAGGTCTTAAAGTATAATGAAATCCATTGCGGTCAATATCCATATTATTTTCAAGTCCAATAAAGTTTTTCGAATTTGGTAAAACATACATCATACTTGCGTTTATAGTTGCTCCAACATCTAATTTTTGCTCTTTATAATGATGTTCGAAAATAGGTCCTGTATAGATTAATGTATTAAAACTATTAAAGTTTTTAGCTCCAATAAAAACAGGATTCATTTTCATACCCGTAAATACAGAGCCTTGATGTCCTATTTTTTTGAAATTATTGAATTCAAATTCATGAACATAAGCTACAGCCAAAGACATTTTTTGTTTTTCATTTACTAAAAAAGTATATTGAGTTGCTAATTTTAAACCTTCAATTTTATTGTTCGGAACATAAATAGAGCCATCGTTATTATCGCTTTTGTGATTAAAAGAAAAAGGTACTTCAACCTCCAATCCCAAACGATCTGCAACAGCCCATTCATACTCAATAAAACCATTATATTCATTATATCCTTTTTTTGAGGTCACTCCAACCCCTACATTTATCTCAGCTTCTCCTTTTCTTGCTCCCAGATCGCGCATCAAATCTGTATACAATGGTTCTGCATGATCAACTTTAGGTTTTAATGTTTTTTGTTGTGATTGAATCGTGATGATTGAATCATTTTTTGTCTGGGCGTTAGTTGAAATTGTAATGAAAATTGTAATGAAAATTGTTGTCAATATTGTTAAGAAAAACTTCATTTGTTTATTATTTTGAAGCAAAGGACAAAGAAGATTTAGGAAGAAATTAGGAATTGAAGTTTTACCGCTTTAAAAATCTAACCTATTAAATTTTGAAGTTTTTTGATACTTATCATTTTAAGAATAATAAAAACTATCTTATCTTAGTCGATGAATTAACACCACATTTAAGAAAATCAAACAATTATGAGTTCCTACGAATATTATAACTTTCCGATACAGTTGATAAACGGTTTTTTAGATGATTCTAAAAAAGTTTTGATTGATATTTCACATTATTGTATTTATAGAGTTTTTATAGATAATTTCGAGAAATATTCGGGTTCTTTTACAGGTTATCAGAAGGCTTGTGATGATTTTGGAATTGAATTTAAAAATGTTGCTGCAGCTTATCAAAATGGTAAAGATTTGTATGAAGCAACAATAGATAAAAGTCCGATGGTTGGAATGACTTCTGAAATGTATTGGGATTATATGACCAATGAAAAATCGGAATTTGAGAAGGTTTTACTGCTTGGGGATCTTGCTTTTAAAAGCATTTTAGGTGCAAAATCGTATATAAAATTGGATAATAAATATTGGTTTAGCCGAATGAATGGTTCTGTAAAATCAATTGCGAAAGAAGAAATTTCTCCAAAACTTCAACGTTATTTGAACGAATATCAAACTAAAAAAATTAAGAATCAATTAATTGCTGGTTGGGGATTAGCTTCGTATTCAAGATATAATCGCGGGTTTTATGTGAGTTATAAAATGACATTGGATGATTTGGCTTATCATGCAGAAAAGATTCGAAAATCTACTCAAGATAAAAAAATCAAAAATGATGTAAAATCTGCTCACGAAAAAGCATTAGAGAGATTGGAGAAGGAAGGTCAATAGTGTATATATTTTTATAGTACAAAAAAACCTGAAGATTAACTTCAGGTTTTTATTTTATTTACGTTTAAAAAGGTTTTTAAAAAATCTACCTTTATTATGATTTTCACCATATCCGTACCCATATCCGTATCCATATCCGTATCCTTTTGTAAAGTCAACATCGTTAACAACCATTGCCATGTTTTTAAGACGGTTATCTTGATATAATTCTTTAGGAATAGCCAACATTCGTTTGTCTAAATAATTAGCACGAACAACGTACATTGTAATATCTGCACTGTCAGAAATTAATAAAGTATCAGTAACTAAACTAACAGGCGCAGTATCTATTAATACATAATCATAGTTTGCTTTTCCATATTTGACAATATCATCAAAACGTCCGTTCATCAATAGCTCTGATGGATTCGGAGCTACTTGTCCAGAATAAATAACATCAAATTTGTAATCAGCAGGATTTTTGATAATGATATCACTAATATTAATATCATTCGAAATTAAGTATTCTGTAACTCCATATTTGTGTCTATACTGATCAGTAATTCCTAAATAATCTAAAACTTTTGGACTTCTAATATCTGCTCCAATTAATAAAACAGATTTACCTGACATTGTTAATATTTGAGCTAAATTAGTTGATATAAATGTTTTACCTTCTCCGCTTGTAGTAGAAGTTATATAGATAGACTGAGGATCTGTTGAATTTTTAAGTAAAAAATTCATGTTTGTTCTAAGAATTCTAAAAGCTTCAGCAACACTAGAATTATCATTTTGCTCGATAATAGAAATATCACTTTTAGGTACTTGCCCAGCAATTGGAGCTCCCACAGCATCTTCAACATCCTCCTTAGAGTTTACATTGTTATTTAATAATTTATATATATAAATACATATAAAAGGAATAACTAATCCTAGAATTAGCGCCCCTAATAGTATAATACTTTTCTTAGGTGAGACAGGAACCTTAGAACTATAAGCATAGTCAATAACTTTTATATTCTCTGGTGTAGCAGCTGCTTTTATTTCGTTCTCTTCACGTTTTTGTAATAAGAATAAATATAAAGCTTCAACAATTTGCTGTTGACGAGAAATATCTCTAAAACCTCGTTCTTGGCTTGGTACTTTTTGTATTCTGCTTGTTATTTGATTTTGTTTGTTCTGAATTGTGCTTAGAGTTGTTTGAGTATTATTTCGGTACAAACGCAAACTATTCTTCAAGTTTCGTTTAACATCACCAATTTGCTCCTGTAATTTAACCACATTTGGATGTTCGTTTGTAACTGATTTTAACATATCTTCTTTCGTTAAAACCAATTCATTATACGAAGCAATTTGTGACGCAATTGTTTGATCTTGTAAACCAATATTAGTTGGCAAAAGATCCGTTTTGTTAGAATTTAAAGCTGAATTCATGTAATCAACTAATTGTAGCTGAGTAGATGATTCTAATAATTTCTTTTCATTATCTGATGCATTTTGTAAGAAAATATTCGCTTCAGAAGTAACATCAGTAATGTTATTGCTTAATTTATAACGTTCTAAATCTCTGTCAACACCTTGTAGATCGCCTGTAACAATATCTAACCTCGAATCGATAAATTTAGAAGTAGCTTCAGTCAATTTATTATTATCTGTAACAAGATCTAAATTGTATTGATTAATCAAATCATTGATGAATTTTTTGGAAATATTCGGTACTGTTCCTACTAAGCTAAAGTTAACAACTTTAGAATTTTTATCGCTGTTAGGTTCAATCTGGATTTTTGACTGATAATAACTTATTGTATAATCCAATGAATATAACTTGATTAAATATTCGGCATCAATACTTTTTGCAATATTCTTATTTGGGCTGATGATAATATCACCAAAATCGGTGCTAATCTTTTGTCCAAACGAATAGGTGTTGGCTTCTTTTGTATTTCTATTTGAAAGCTTAAATTTAGTCGTTGATTCTATCTTAACTTCTAATTCTTCAAATAATTCTTCATTCAGTTTATCTGCTTCATTCAAAAACAAAATTTTGATAGGCGATTCAGCAGCAGTAGTTTCAATTTCAGCAATTCTACCAACACTAAAATAGCGAATATTAAAATTATTTTGTTCAACCACTTTAGAAATTAAACGTCTTGATTTCAGAATTTCGATCTGGTCACCAACTTCTGCATTAGAACTCGTACCAAACATAGTTGCTGCATCTGCCAAACCGGCTAATTCACCCGCCGCTGATTCTTTCTCATTTAATAAGATTTTTGCAGAAACTTGATATTGTTTTTGTGTATATTTTAAATAAAATAACGCCCCTATAATGGCTACGATTAATCCCAAAACAAACCATTTCCAATAATATAAATATTGTTCTAAAACTTGTCTAAGATTAATATTCTCTTCTTCTTCAAAAAAAAAGTTATTTGTCGAATTATTAATTTGATTCATCTTACCTTGTTAAAACAGAAATTACAGAAATAATAACACCTGCCATAGAAATCCATAACGAATAGTTAGGTGTAAATTTTGATGCAGAAACTTGTGCAGAGTTTGGCTCTACATAAACCACATCGTTTTGTGCTAAATAATAAACAGGAGAATTGAGAGCAGATTCAGATGTTAAATCAACATTGAAACGTTCTTTTACACCATTACTTTCTCTAATTACTGTTACATTTTCTCGTTTTCCTTTTATAGTTAAATCTCCAGCCATTCCTAAGGCATCTAATAATGTAATTCTTTCTGTAGGAACTATAAAGCTTCCTGGACGAGTTACTTCTCCTAATACACTAATTCTGAAGTTTACAAAATTTACATTAACACCTGGATTAACCACATATTTACTGACTTTGTTTTTAATTGTTTCAATCGCTTGACTTCTTGTTAAGCCTGCCAATTTGACATTACCCACCATTGGTAAACTAATATTTCCATTCTCATCAACAGTATAAGTTGGACTGTATGGAGATATTGTATTACTATTCGCTGTAGTCTGAATAGTACTCATTTGATTAAAAGGAGCCACTGCAGCAACATCAGCTGCTGAAATAACAATTGCTAATTGATCGGTTGGTTGTATTTTTGGTATATGTTGTTCAAAATTAGTTGTTAATTCTTCTGGGGTTTGAAAATAAACAATTTCTTTACTTGAGCCACACGACGTAACTACAATTAAAGATAGAAGACATAAAAATTGGAAAATTTTATTTTTCATAAATTAAGTTATCAAGTTTTTCAAATTCGGAGTTTTGAGATTTAAATTCAGGTACTATCTCTTTTATTTTAGCCACTAAATGCATGACTTGTTCATGTTTTTCAATAGTTGATGACATTAAGCATAGTTCTTCAATTAGTTTTTTATTGTCTTGACATTTGTTTGTGTTAACTTTTGCTATCATTATTTTTTGATGATGAGTCTTTACTGTATTTTCATCATTTGCTAATAATTCTTCAAAGATTTTTTCACCTGGACGCAAACCTACAATTTTTATATCAATTTCTTCAGGATATTTAAATCCACTAAGTCTAATCATCCTTTTAGCAAGATCAATAATCTTCATTGATTCGCCCATATCGAATACAAAAATCTCTCCACCTTTTCCCATAATAGCTGCTTCAAGAACTAATTGACAAGCTTCTGGTATTGTCATGAAAAAACGAGTGATATCTGGATGTGTTACAGTTAATGGACCTCCTTTTTCCAATTGACGCTTGAATAAAGGTATTACAGAACCATTAGATCCTAACACATTACCAAATCGTGTGACAATATAATTAGTTTTAGAAATTTCATTTGTACAATTTACATAAATTTCGGCAACTCGTTTAGTTGCGCCCATCACGTTTGTAGGATTTACAGCTTTATCAGTAGAAACCATTACAAACTTTTCAGCACCAAATTCATTTGCTAAATCAGCAATAATTTTTGTTCCATAAATATTTGTGTTGATCGCCTCATAAGGAAATTTTTCCATCAACGGAACATGCTTATATGCAGCTGCATGAAAAATAATTTGTGGATGATATTTATCAAAAAGACTTAACATCCTTTTTCTGTCTCTGACACTCGAAACGATATAATCTATTCTATTTTGTTTTTCTTCAGAAATTTCATTTTTTAAAGACTGTTGAACATCATATAGAGCCGATTCTGCCTGATCAATCAAAATTAGTTGAGCAAAATCCATCATAGCAAGTTGCCTAGAAATTTCACTTCCTATAGAACCTGCAGCACCAGTAACAAGTATTACCTTACCTTGTACATTTTCATTAATAATAGGGTTTTTCAACTTAATTGACTCACGACCTAATAAATCTTCAATTTTCAATTGTTTGATTTGTGCAGGCTTGTATGTACCATCAATCCAATTAGAAATAGGCGGAATTATTTTTATATTTACATTCAAATCTTCTAAAGATTTAGAAAGGTTTAATAACTTATTAGTTTTAATATTTTGAATAGAAATAATGATTTCTGAAATATCATTTCGTTCAATGAATTTATCATCAATATCATTTATAGAATAAATTTTTACACCATCTATAAATGTTCCAATTTTAGAAGGTTTGTCATCAATAAAACCTACAACTTTATAATTAAACTGAGTATCATTTTGTAAAATATCTCGAGTAATTAATCCGGAATCTCCAGCTCCGTAAATCAATATTTTTTGTTGAGCTTTATTTTTAGAGAAAAAATAATCGTAAATCCATTTGTAATATAATCTAGCGATTACCATTAAGACAGTTGAAATAAACAAATGCACAAATATCACAGAATAAGACATTCTGAATACATATGTAGTTGTTTCGCTTTGAGATGTATTTGCCTCTATAAATTGTCTGTAAATAAAGGATATAAAAAATAATATTAAGAAAGCTGTCGTATTAGATACAAACACATTTTCAGCATCTTTTAATCCTGTTTTTTTTACAATTCCTTTATATGTTTTAAAATATAAAAAACAAAGAGTATATATTAACGTAATAAAAGGAAGTTTATAAAAAAGTCTTTCCAAATTAAAGGTGTTTAGAAAGCTGTTTAAGATAAAGTTACTTAATATGTAACTGACAAAAACAATAAATATATCTATCACCAATACTACCCATCTTGGAGTATTAAAGTGTTGGTTAAAAGGATTCAATATTATAGTAATTTAAGTGGTGATAAAGATAATAAAAAAATCAGGAATAGAGACTCCAAAAAATGGAAAAATCTACCCCTGATTAATATCTTAAATTAAGAGAGAATTATTTTACTCTGAAAACAACTCTTCTTGCTAATTGATGAGAAGAAACTTGAGAATTTTTGAATTCTTTATCTTCACCTTCACCAACTGTAGTTAATTGAGAAGCATTAGCTCCTTGACTAACTAAAATAGCTTTTACATTTTCTGCTCTTCTACGAGATAAATCTTTGTTGTAAGAATCACTTCCAACTGGGTCAGCGTAACCTAAAATGTCGATTTGAGCATTTGGCTTAGCTTTTAAGTACTCAGATACAAATTTGATACCTCCAACTGATTGTTGATATGGTTTATCAGAATTGTAATCAAAGTAAACGTTGATAATACCAGAGTTAATCATTTGTTCTAAGAAATCAGCATCGTTAACGATAGTTGTATTTCCTCCTGCATTTTGTTTAATGTATTCTTCAATATTATCTGGAATACCATTACCATTATGATCAATAGTAACACCTTTAGTATCAACTACAGCGCCTGGAGCTGAATCTGGCTCTTGATCTAAGTAATCAGCAACACCATCTCCATCAGTATCTTTTAACATTTGTTCGATGTTGGCAATTCTGTCTTCTAAATCTTTTCTTGTAGTTTCAAAAGTCCAATCGGCATGTTTCTGGTTACCTCCAAGATAGAATGTTAAACCTAATGTAGCATTCCACATATCGCCATCTAAACCTCTTGTATCCATTTTAGAAGTGAAGTCATAATTGTTTTGTTGGCGAATGTTTCTGATGTAAGTAACGTCACCTGTTAATGCAATACGATCAGATAATTTTAATTGAGGTGTTAAACCTACAATAATATTACCCATATTATCTGCATTATCAAACAAACCATCATCTTCTCTTGTCATCCAAGAGTAACCAGCACCTGCATGTGCTAATAAACCAATAGATTTAGTCCAATCTTCAAAGTTCATAATACGACCTAGATTTGCTACTCCTTGTAAGTCTACACGGTAATAGTTTGTTCTAAATCTTTTAGAATCTTCACCTTCTTTTAAACGATCATAAGCTCCGTCTAATTTTAAACCAAATTTAGGATTAAACATATAACGAACACCTAAGTCTACATGGTAAAAACTTGGAGTTTGCATAAAGTAACCATTAGAAAAACCTTTAGTTGCTTTGTTTGCTCCACCATTGGCCTCAATAGACCATTTGTTGTAATCATTGTTAACTGTTTCAGTAACTTCTTGCGCTTGAGCAAAAATCCCTAATCCAATTACACTTAATAGGTATGAAATCTTTTTCATGAGGAAAAATTTAATTACAAAATTATATAAATTGTTAAAAACGAATAAATAAATAATGTTAAAAAAGCTTACAACTAACGAAAGTCATAATATTTTTTTGTGATTATTTTAACGTCCAAAAAAAGACTTCAATAATTGTGCCGAAATTAATTTTTAGTTTTCTTATATCATTTTCAAATCATTTAAATTATTTTTGCACAAATATTTCCCAAAACAAACAATGGAACAATCAGCATTTCTTTTTTCAACCAGAGGATCATTAGAATTAGCACAAAAAATTGCCGATCAATATGGTCAAGAACTTGGTAAATCTAAAATTGTAGAGTTTAGCGATGGCGAATTTGTGCCAGCTTTTGAACAACCAATTCGCGGTGCTCGCGTTTTCTTAATTGGTTCAACAATGCAACCAACAGACAATTTAATGGAATTACTTTTAATGTGTGATGCTGCAAAACGCGCATCTGCTAAAAGTATTACAGTTGTTATTCCTTATTTTGGTTTTGCTCGTCAAGATCGTAAGGATGCGCCACGTGTGCCAATTGGAGCAAAATTAGTTGCGAAAATGTTAATGACAGCTGGAGCAACTCGTGTAATGACTATGGATTTACACGCGGATCAAATTCAAGGATTTTTTGAAGTTCCTGTTGATCATTTATTTGCTTCAACAATTTTCGTTGAATATATCAAAGGTTTAGGTTTAGATAATATTTGTATCGCTTCTCCAGACATGGGAGGTGCTAAACGTGCAAATACATATGCTAAATACCTTAATGCAGATATCGTAATTTGTCACAAAGAACGTAAAGTTGCAAACCAAGTTGATAGCATGATGTTAATCGGTGAGGTAGAAGGTAAAAATGTTATTTTAGTAGATGATATGATTGATACAGCGGGTACACTTGCTAAAGCTGCTGAATTGATTATGGAAAAAGGAGCAAAATCTGTTCGTGCAATTGCAACGCACGGAGTTTTATCTGGACCAGCTTATGAGCGTCTTGATAACTCTCTATTAACGGAAATTGCTATAACTGATAGTATTCCATTAAAAAATACTTCCGTATCTAAAATAAAAGTATTATCTTGCGCTCCGCTTTTTGCTGATGTTATGCATCTAGTACATAGCAACAAATCTATTAGTCAACGTTTTGTTATCTAGTGGTTTAACTAAATATTAAATTATTTTTATTATATACATATTATTATGAAGTCAATTACAATTCAAGGTGTAAAAAGAGAAGACTTAGGTAAAGTGGCTACACGTAACCTACGTAATGCTGAACAAGTACCTTGTGTGGTTTACGGTTCTGGAGAGCCTATCCACTTTTCAGCTGATGAAAAAGCATTCAAATCATTAGTTTACACTCCAGATGCTCATACAGCAACTATCGAGTTAGCTGATGGAGCTAAAATTCAAGCAATTTTACAAGACATCCAATTTCACCCAGTAACGGATAAAATCTTACACGTAGATTTTTACCAATTAAACGAGGACAAACCAGTAACTATGGAAGTTCCAGTTCGTTTAGTAGGACGTGCTCGTGGTTTAGTAGCTGGTGGGGTTTTACGTTTCAACATGCGTAAATTAAAAGTTCGTGCTATTCCAGCAAACTTACCAGACGAAATCGAAATCGATATCACTCCAATGAGAATTGGTCACAAAATGTATGTAGAAACATTGAAAAATGATAACTACACATTTGCTCATCCAGATAACGCAGTAGTAGTAGCTATTCGTACTTCTCGTAACGCTGTTAAGGATGCTGATCAAGACGAAGACGAAGATTAAGAAATTTTCTTTTCAGATAATATTAAACCACTCATTTTTGAGTGGTTTTTTATTTTTAAAAATTTAATAAGATAAATTTGTCCGATTTAAAATTAGTTGTATATTTGCTTCATAATTTATAATGAATAAAAGAAATTAATGTTTTCTAAAGCGTGCGAATATGGAATTAAGGCTTGTGTGTTTATTGCACAAGAATCTGTAGAAGGAAAGAGAGTCAATTTAAAACAAATTGCAAATTCTATTAATTCTCCAGAAGCTTACACAGCCAAAATTCTTCAACAATTAGTTAAAGCAAATGTGATTTCATCTGTCAAAGGAAAAATGGGAGGTTTCCAAATGGATGCAGCGCATTTAGAAGATATCAAATTAGTGAATATCATCAAAGCGATTGACGGAGATGGTCTTTATCATAGTTGCATTTTAGGTTTAGTAGAATGCGATGCTAACAAACCTTGTGCTTTACATAGCCGTGTTTTTGCAATTCGTAATGATTTGCGAGGAATGTTAGAAAAGACATCGATGTTTAATTTGATTGATGATCTAGAGAAAGGAATTGCTTTTCTTAAGCATTAAAAAAATTTGATTAAAAATAAGATAAAAATATCCGATTATCCGAATTAAAAAATTACAACAATGAACCTATTAATAGAACTTCCTCAAACAACTGCTTCTCATATGAGTTATACTGTAACAGTAAATCTAAATGAAGCGTGCGAAAGGCATCATAAAACATTATTTTTTTGTTGGAATATTCGTGCTGGAATAGATAAAGGAGTCGATATTCAACGAATTGTTGATTATGTAAATTGGTATGGGGAAAAAGTGTTATTCAAAAAATTTGAGATAGAAGAAAATTACTTGTTTTCGCTTTTAGATGAAGATCATTACTTGGTAAAAAGAGCATTGAAAGAACATAGACGTTTGAGACGCTTGTTTAAAATAGATGCAAAAAATCCGATGAAAAGTTTGATTTATATCGAAGAAGAATTGGATTTGCATATCAGATTTGAGGAGAAACAAATGTTTCCTGAATTTGAGAAAAATGCAACACAAAAAAAGTTAAAAGTAATTAAAGAACAATTTAATTCACTTTTAACTAACACAGATTGGAAAGATCAATTTTGGTTATAGATCTTTCGTAACCATAAATTTTTACTTATAATTTTTTAGATGATTTTTGAAAAAGAAAAGCTCGATTTTGCAGGTCGAGCTTTTTGCTTTTTTATGTGTTAAGGAAATTATTTCTTAATCTTCACTTCAAAGATTTTGTCCCAAAGCTTTCCAGTAACTAACATATTTCCGTTGTCTTTGAAAGCGATTCCGTTCAATTCTTGCGCTTGTGGATTTCCTTGTTTTCCTTTCAATTCAGCAAAATTAAACTCAGCTTTTACAGCGCCAGTTTGCGGATCTATTACCACGATATTACTGTTATCTGCGTGTCCAGATTTTAGGTAAACATTTGCATAAATTAAACCATCGTGAAACTCAATTTCATTCAAATAACTATACGGTTGTGTGTTATCAAAAGCTTGTACAGTTCTTAAATAATTAAAGTTTTCGTCGAAAAAATGAATACGTTGAGAACCTTCTGTAATAGCCAATTCTTTACCAATTGTAGTAATTCCCCAGCCTTCGATAATTTGAGCTGGCATATCAAATTTTTCAACTTGATTAAAGTTCAAATCATATTTATAAATGACACGATCTTGCCATGTTAATTGATAAATAAAACCATTCAGTTCTGTAATTCCTTCTCCAAAAACATCGTCTTTAATTTGATATAATTTTGTAGGTTCAGTTGCCCCCAATTTATATTCAATCAAACGTGTTTTTCCTCCGCGAAGTCCAGTTCCTTCGAAAATATTTCCGTTTTTGAAATAAAAACCTTGCGTAAAATAATCTGGATTATGTGGATAAGTTCCTACAATTTCATAATTCCATTGTGCAGCCGGCTCATTTGCATAAACCACAAACGTAAAATCGCGCGAATTTGTTTCTTCTTCTCCTTTGAAGAATTTCAAATTAACCGTATGGTTTCCTAATCCAATTGTTTTTCCGTTAATCGTAAAATCAGCAGGAACTTCTTGTCCATCCACCGAAACTACAACTTTCGTAATTCCATCCAAATTAGTTAATGGAATATCGATTTTGTCGCCAATTTTGTATTTATTTTGTTCAATTTTCGAAACAATTTCAGTGATTGCAGTATTGTTTTTTCCTGTCGAATCTTTACAAGAAAATAACACTGAAGAGAAAACTGTTGCACAAACTGAGGCAGCGATTAAATATTTTTTCATTTGATGTGTTTTATGTTTTATGAATTAGGTTGCTAATTCTACTACAAATATATTTTATTTTGTTCGATTCGGATTATTTTTTACAAAGGCATCCCAACTCGAATAAGAACTTGACGTTCCAGTTGTTTTACCCGAATTTAGATAATGACAAACCGCAACGGCAAGACCATCTGTGGCATCCAAACGTTTCGGAATTTCTTTCAATCCAAGTAAATGCTGTAACATTCCCGCAACTTGTTCTTTCGAGGCATTTCCGTTTCCGGTAATCGCCATCTTAATTTTTTTTGGCGCATATTCTACCACAGGCATATCGCGATGCAGGCAAGCGGCAATACAAACGCCTTGCGCACGTCCAAGTTTTAACATAGACTGAACATTAACGCCAAAAAACTGCGCTTCAATGGCTAATTCATCAGGATGATATTGATCGATAATGGCTAAAGTTTTTTCGAAAATCTTTTTCAATTTCGTTTGCTGGTTCGGAAGTTTGTGCAACAACAATTCGTCTAAAGTAATCAACTTTATTTTGTTATTTTTGACTTCAATCAAACCAAAACCCATCACCATTGTTCCAGGATCAATCCCTAAAATAATCTTTTCCATCGTTGCGAAGGTATTAAGATATTCTGAAAATTAAGCCGAATTTCGACTCGCATTAATATTTCCGAATAACGAACGCATCACAATTTGCTCATAGATTGATTTGAACTCACTTTCATGATGAATTTTGTTCAACGCAAATTGTTGAATCGTTAATAATGGTAACACAATTTTTTCGCGCATTTGTACCGAAGATTTGTTCAATGGTTCGTCTTGCATCAATTCTGTGTAACCCGAAATTTCTAAACATAATGCTTTTGATAATTCAAATTCATCGTGCAAAATATTCCAAAATTCACCATATTCAGGATCATTTTTCATATAAGATGTTAATGGAAAATAAGTTTTTTCCATCGACATCATACTATTCTGGATCAATGTTTTGAAGAAGCTCGAATTCTTGAATAAATCTTTTACATCCTCTAAATGACCTTGTTTTTTCAATTCATTTATAGCTGTTCCAACACCAAAATATCCCGGAACATTTTGTTTTAATTGACTCCAAGAACCCACAAATGGAATAGCACGCAAATCATCAAACTCTAATTTTTTATCACCACCTCGTTTACTCGGACGGCTTCCGATATTCGTTTTTCCATAATAGTTAAGCGTACTCATATTTTCTAAATAAGGTAAAAATGAAGGATGCGCTTTCAAATCTTCGTATTTCTGATAACTAATTGTGGCTAATTTATCAATCAAAATTCGCTCATCTGGCGAAATCTGACTTGTGCTTATAGAGAAAACATCCGAAATGATACCAGCCGTGTACAATTGTTCAAAATTATATTTTGCCTGCGGCATTGTTCCGTAATTCGACGTAATTGTTTGCCCTTGAATCGTAATTTGAATTTCGTGATTCGCAATTGTTTTCCCTTGAGAAGCATAAAATTCGTGTGTTTTTCCACCGCCACGTGCAGGAGGTCCACCACGACCATCAAAGAAAATAACTTCGATTTGATTTTTATCCGAAACATTCGAAAGGATTTCTTTGGTGCGATATATTTCCCAATTCGCTTTGATGTAACCGCCATCTTTTGTCCCATCCGAAAAGCCTAGCATAATCGATTGACGCTGTTTTCTACGTTCTAAATGTTGCGCATAAATAGGTAAATTATACAATTTATTCATTGTATTTTCAGCACCATCTAAACCTCTAATCGTCTCGAAAAGTGGCATAATATCAAACTTAATTTCATCGTCTTTATAGCCGCAAAATTTGAATAAAGCATAAACATTTAAGACATCGAAAATGGTTTCAGAATTTGAAATAATGTATCGGTTAACACCTAATTCACCATTTCGTTGCTGAATCGTTTTTAATTGATAAATATTTCTGATTGTATCGACGACAATATCATCTTCAAAATCTTCAGGCTTAGCTGTAAAAGAAGGATTTGTTAACAATTCGATTTGTTCTGCTTCGCTTAAATCTTTCAGATTAATTCCAGTATATTTTTCAATAATTTGGTTAATTACTTTTTGATGAACACGCGAATCTTGACGGATATCCAACGAAGCAAAATGTAACCCGAAAATATCAACACGTGTGATAAAATCGTCTAAAATATCCAAGAAAATTCCGTTGTGTTGTTCAATCAAAATTGTACGAATAGTCTGTAAACGTGTCTTGATTTCATCAATTGTAATTGTTCCATTTTCATTGAACATATTTTCGTAAATCAAATTACTCAACGCTTTCAAAGGTTCTGTAACATGCTTGAATGTTAATCTACGTTGAACAATTTTAAGATGATTGTAATAATTTTTTAAGATACTTGTACGCAATAAACTTGCAACTTTCCATGTAATTTCTGCTGTTACAAATGGATTTCCATCGCGATCGCCTCCAGGCCAAAAACCTAATTGAATAACAGGAGATTTTAGAGGTTCACTTTCTGTAAAAAACAATTGGTTGATTTCGTTATACAATCGTCCAATTGTTTGATAATATACATTTCTCAAATAATAAATAATAGAAACAGCTTCATCGTAAGGAGTTGGTTTTTCTTCGTTGATAAAAGGTGTTTTTCCTAATTGTTGCAACAATAAATCAATTTTACTTACCGAATCTTGTTGAATTGCATCGCGTAAATCCTGAATAATTTGTTGAACATTTGTCGGATAAAATTGCGTTGGATGTGCTGTAAAAACAACTCTCGTCACAAAATCTTCGATTCTGGTTTTTACTTGCTCCATTTTACCTTGCGCTTGTGCAATATGGTAAATGCTTTCCAAACTTCCTTTTTCATTTTCGGAATGTAATGACGGAAATGCAGCATCTTCGATACTATCAAACAAAACAACTTGTCGCTCGATGTATTGTATCATTCGAAACATCAAATCGATTTGTTCTTGTTCGGTCTTTAAATCGGTGTATTTCTCAAAAAAATTGTTGATGATTTCATTTGGCGATTTACCTTCTGGTAAACCTTTTTGACTTTCATCGTACAAAAACGGAATCAACGATCCAATGTTTTGCATTTTTTCGTAGGGCAGACTCATAAAGAGACTGTTGTAAATTTGAAACTTATTTTCCACAATTTGGTGGAATTTAAGTTCAGATAAATTCGTACTTCGCATTAATAGGTATTTTTTCTCTTAATAGTAAATTTACTTGTTTCGAGGTAATTATCCTATTTATTTTAAACCAAAAAAAGAGAATCGTATTGATTCTCTTTTTTATTATGATCGATTATTTAATTCAATTAATGGTTCAATAAACTCTCTTGTATTTGATAAACGAGGAACTTTATTTTGTCCACCTAATTTACCTCTTGAAGCCATCCATTCGATGAATAATTTTGTGCGTGCTTTGTGTACAATCGGTCGATTAAGTGTCATATTATTGTAACGTTTTGCTTCGTAATCGGAATTAACTTCTTGCAAACCTTTATCTAAACAATCAATAAATTGCTCAAAATTTTGAGGTTCTTTATCAAACTCTATTATCCATTCGTGAGCGCCTTTTTCTTTTCCTTGCATAAAAATTGGACCAGCACTATATTCAGAAACGATCGAATTTGTTTGCATACAAGCACGTTTCAAAGCTTCTTCTGCATTTTCTATCATCAATTCTTCTCCAAATGCATTGATATAATGTTTTGTTCGTCCAGAAACAACAATTCTGTGTGGATTTGTAGACGTAAAACGAACTGTATCACCAATAATATAGCGCCATAAACCTCCATTTGTTGTAATTACCATGGCGTAATTTTTACCAACTTCAACTTCTCCAATTGTTAAAAATCGTTGAGTTTCTGAACCAAATTCTTCCATTGGAATAAATTCGTAAAAAATTCCGTTGTCTAATAATAACAACAAATCTTTGCTGTGCAATTGATCCTGAATTCCAAAAAAACCTTCGGAAGCATTATATAATTCGAAATAATTTAATTTTTTCTGAGTAATTAAATTATAGTTTTCTGCATAAGGTTTGAAGCTGATTCCACCATGAAAAAACACTTCGAGATTTGGCCATAATTCGTCCAAATAATTCTTTCCAGTTTCGGCTAATAATTTATTCAAAACGACTAACATCCATGAAGGAACACCAGTTAAAGAACCAACATCTTCATTTTTTGTTGCATTAATAATAGCATTCATCTTTACATTCCAATCAGACATTAGAGAAATCTCACGATTTGGAATGTTTTTCATTTCTGCATAAAAAGGTAAATTATCAATCAGAATAGCTGACAAATCACCAAAACGCGTATCATATTTTTGATAAAGTTCACTACTTCCGCCAATTCTTAAGTTTTTGTGCATAAAAATATCCGTTTCGGGATAAGCATTTAAGTACAATGCAAACATTGTTTTTCCTGCTGCGTAATGGCAATCTTCTAAGGATTCATTACTAATCGGAATAAATTTACTTTTGGCATTTGTTGTTCCAGAAGATTTCGCAAACCATTTTATTTTTCCATGCCAAGTAACATCTTTTTCACCTTTTCTTGCTAATTCAATATAAGGTTGAAAATCCTCGTAATGCACTGCAGGGACTTGCTCTTGAAATTTATGTGTCGTTTTGATTTCGTCAAAATGAAATTCTTTTCCGTAAATAGTCGATTTGGCTTTTTTGATATTCTCAAATAACACACGTTCTTGCGTACCAACTGGATTTTTGATACTTTCCTCGATGATATTCATTCGGCTACGCATCATAATTTCCATAATCTTATTGACTATTCCCATCCGCTAAAAGTTTTGTAGATTTACACAAAATTAATTAAACTTTTTTAGCAAGATGCAGTTTGAAGGACAAATTCGTAAAATGACAACTGAAAATGGAACGCCAATCAATTATTATTGGAATTTCAAGAATGATTTTATTGTTATGAATCAATTGTTAGGAAAAAAAATCAAGATTAACTTTGATCATTACGAATGTTTAAACTGTCACGAGGACAAAGAGATTTATCAGATGGGATATTGTAAAAATTGTTTTTTTACAGTTCCAGAAGCTAATCCAAGTATTATCAATCCAGAACTTTCTACAGCACATTTGGGAATTGCGCAACGTGATTTAGAGTTTGAAACGAAATTCGAATTGCAACCGCATATTGTGTATTTGGCAAATTCATCAGGAATAAAAGTTGGTGTAACGCGTTTAACGCAAGTGCCGACACGTTGGATCGATCAAGGAGCTTCAGAAGCTATTATTATTGCGCGAACGGATAATCGTTACGAAGCTGGAATGATAGAGGTTTCGTTGAAAAATGTTATTGCTGATAAAACAAATTGGCAAAGAATGTTGAAAAACGATGTGCCAGAAATTAATTTGTTCGAAAAGTATCACGAAATCAGAAATGAAGTGAATCCAGATTTTCAAAAATTTTTGGTTGATGAGCCAGAAGTTTGGAAGTTAGACTATCCAGTTTTATCTTATCCAGAAAAAGTAAAATCATTAAACTTGAAAAAAACGCCAGAAATAAAAGGTGTTTTGAAAGGAATAAAAGGTCAATACTTGATTTTTGAAGACAATACCGTTTTCAATGTTCGAGGTCACGAAGGTTTTTACGTCAATTTTGAAGTATAAAATTTATTTTACAATAAGATATATTCAAAAGTCGGTTCTGCAACAGAATCGACTTTTTTTGTTTCTATCTATTTGATTTCAATAAAAATACTTGTTTTTTATCTTATTTATTTTTACATTAGTTATAATCAATTAACACAAAAAATAGGAATTATGAAAGCAAGTGCATTACTTATGGTTGGCGGTATTTTGGCTTTAACAGCATGTAATAAAAAATCAGATTTGCCAGATTATAAGGTGAAAGAAGCAGTTTTAGATGTTTACAAATACAGAGCAGATAAGCCAGATTCACTTTTTTCGAAAGTAGAAGGCGTAAATGTGGATGATTTGAATGCGGTGGTTAAACAATATGGGCCAGTTGATGTCTACAACTTTGAGAAAATGACGCCTCTTGAAGATGGTGACAAAACAGTTTACGAAGCAGTTTATAAAGTATCTTTTAAAGGAGCAGAAGGTACAGAAACTTTTAAAGTACGAAAAATTGATAAACTAGACGGAATTGTTGTTGGCTATGCAAGTGATGTAAAACCTGTTGCTGAACCAAATGATTCATTGGCTGTAAAAAAGGATTCGGTGAAATAAATATAAAAAAATAATAAATACGTAATGATTTATTGAAAAAGTTTGTATATTCGTTATCAATAATGAAACAAAACGGATTAAATACAATCATTTCAATTACGACGACTTCTAGTGTTCACACTTAGAGGAGTTTTGTTATGTATTTAATTCTAAAAAAATAATGCAAAAGCATCTTCTCAAAAGGAAGATGCTTTTTTTATGATCAAAATTTAAATTATGAAAGTTTTAAAATTCGGAGGAACATCAGTCGGATCGGTAGAAGGTATCCGCGCGGTCGTAGAAATTGTTAAACAGGAAAAGCAACAAAATAACTCGATTATTTTGGTTGTGTCTGCTATTTCTGGTTTGACCAATTTATTAACCAAAATGTCTGAAGAAGCTTCATCAGGAAATTTTGATGAAAATGATTTAAAACTTTTTCAAGACAAACATTTCGAAATTGTAAAAGCTTTAATCGATGTGCCGAATCAAAATCCGATTTTAACAAAATTAAAATTGTTGATGAATGAGTTGGAAGCATTATTAGAAGGGGTGGAAATTCTGAAAGAATTAAGCCCTCAAACAAAAGATTTGATTTTGAGTTTCGGCGAAAGATGTAGTGCTTTATTAATAGCAAAAGTAATGCAAGAGCATGTTGGAAATTCATTGGCGATTAATGCATCAGATTATATTTTGACTGATCATAATTTTGGTCAAGCGAATGTTATCGAGGAAAAATCGTTTCAGAATATTCAACAATTAGCAAAAGATTATTCGGATAAATTATTAGTTGTAACAGGGTTTATTGCTGCTAATGAAGAAGGACGAGTGACAACTTTGGGAAGAGGAGGTTCTGATTACACTGCGGCTTTGATTGGTGCGGCTTTACATGCAGAACAAATTGAAATTTGGACAGATGTAAATGGAATGATGACGGCGGATCCTCGTTTTGTGAACAAAGCTTTTTCGTTAGAAAATTTATCGTATACAGAAGCGATGGAATTGTCGTATTTCGGTGCGAAAGTGATTTATCCGCCAACAATGGCTCCAGCTTTTAAACTTCGAATTCCGATTTTAATTAAAAACACATTTCAACCGGATTTTGAGGGAACAAAAATTCAGTTCGATTCGCAACCAACAGATTATCCAATTAAAGGAATTTCGTCGATCAAAGATATTGCGTTAGTCAATATAAAAGGAAGCGGTTTGGTCGGAAAATTGGGCTTTAGTGGGAAACTATTTTCACTTTTAGCGCAACATCATATCAACATTGTGTTGATTACGCAATCTTCGTCAGAGCATAGTATTACGCTTGCGATTCATCATAACGAAGTCGAAAAAGCGAAGCAATTAATAGAAGAAGAGTTTTGTTTGGAAATTGCAGCAAAATGGTTGGAACCAATTGAAATTGAAGAAAATCTCGGAATTATTGCAATTGTTGGAGAAAACATGAAGAAAATGGTTGGTGTTTCGGGCAAGTTATTTTATGCATTAGGACGAAATGGAATCAATGTCAGAGCGATTGCGCAAGGTTCTTCGGAGTATAATATTTCGGTTGTGATTAACGAAAATGATTTGTCAAAAGCTTTAAATGCGGTACATGATGCGTTTTTTAATCATTTGAAAAAAACAATTCATGTTTTCAATGTTGGAGTAGGAAATATTGGGTCGACATTTTTAAATCAATTAGAAAAACAGAAAGATTTTTTAGCAAAAAATAATGATATCGAGATTAAATTGGTTGGATTATCAAATTCAAAAAAAATGATGTTTGATGAAAACGGAATTAATTTATCGAATTGGAAAAATGAATTAGAAAATTCTTCTTCTCCAGCTGATTTGAATGAATTTATCCAAAAAATGAAACAGTATAATTTACCAAATTGTGTTTTTGTTGATAATACTGCGAGTTCTGATTTGCCAAATTATTACAAACAAATTTTCGAAAGCAGCATATCGGTTGTAACATGTAATAAAATTGCGAATTCATCTTCTTATCAAGAGTATAAAAAATTGAAAGAAACTGCTCGAAAATATGGCATTGATTTCCTTTATGAAACGAATGTTGGAGCAGGTTTACCAATTATTAGCGTGTTGAAAGATTTAAGAATGAGTGGAGATCAAATCTTAAAAATTGAAGCAATTTTATCAGGAACAATTTCGTATATATTTAATCATTTTAAAGGTGAAAATACATTTGCCGAAGTTGTAAAGAAAGCGCAAGAATTAGGTTATACAGAACCAGATCCTCGCGATGATTTGAGTGGAATAGATTTTATGCGAAAAATGTTGATTCTTGCTCGTGACAATGGTTACGAAATTGAAGCGGGAGATGTAAAAATCGATTCTATTTTGCCTAAATCTTGTTTAGAAGCTGCAACTGTAGAAGATTTTTATCAAGAATTAGTCAACGAAAATGATTATTTCGAAAAGATAAAACATCAAGCAGATGAGGAGCAGAAAGTGATTCGTTACATCGGGATTTTAGAAGATGGAAAAATATCAATTTCGTTAGAATTGGTTGATAATCAACATCCGTTTTATGCTTTGTCTGGAAGCGATAATATTATTTCGTTTACAACAGCGCGTTACAAGGAACGTCCTTTGGTTGTGAAAGGACCTGGAGCTGGTGCAGAAGTTACGGCAGCTGGCGTTTTTGCAGATTTAGTTAATATAAGTTCAATACGATAAAAGATGAATCAAATAATCGAAAATAAATATAAGCTTGATCAAGCGAAGTTTTTAGAAAAAGTACATGTTTTTGCTCCTGCAACAGTTGCCAATATGATCTGTGGATATGATATTTTGGGCTTTGCGGTGGATTATCCAGGTGATGAGGTAATCATGAAAAAGACAGAAAAGTTAGGAATCGAAATTCTGACAATTACAGGTGACGAGGGGAAATTGCCTTTGGATGCGATGAAAAATACAGTTTCTCATTCGGCATGGAAATTATTTTGTGATTTAGGTCTACAAGATTCTTTTGGATTATCGATAGAATTACACAAAAAAATGCCAATTGGAAGTGGTTTAGGTTCAAGCGCGGCGAGTACAGTTGCTGGACTTTTTGCATTGAATGAATTATTAGGAAAACCACTTTCTAAAAATGAGCTTTTACCTTATTGTATGGAAGGCGAACGATTGGCTTGTGGTGCTGCTCATGCGGATAATGTTGCGCCATCGTTGTTTGGTGGAATTACGTTGATTCCTTCTTATGAGTCGATTTTGGTGCGTTCTTTACCTGTTCCTGAAAATTTATATGTCACACTGATTTACTCAAAAGTAGAAGTGCCAACAAAGGATGCGCGCAAATTAATTAAAGATAAAGTGCAATTGAGTAAAGCAATAAAACAATGGGGGAATATTGCAAGTTTGGTTGCGGCGCTTTATGAGAATGATTACGAAGAAATTGGTCGTTCGATGCAGGATGATATTGTCGAACCAAATCGTTCTTTATTGATTCCGTATTTTAATGAAATGAAAAGTATTTCGCTCGAAAATAATGCATTAACATTCGGTATTTCTGGTTCTGGACCAACAGTTATGGCGTTATCTAAAAGTAAATTGGATGCAGAAAATATCGAACAAAAATTAAATAATTTTTTGACGATAAAAGAAATTGAACATTTATCATTTGTCTCTAAAATTAATCAACAAGGACCTTACATAAAACACTAAAAATGAAATTATATAGTACAAATAATCATAATAACAGAGTCGATTTTAAACAAGCGGTTTTCCAATCTTTGCCAGAAGATAAAGGATTGTATATGCCTTTGTCGTTGGAAAAATTAGATGAAAATTGGTTGAATTCTATTGAAAATTATTCATTTCAAGAGATTGCGAAAAAGGTGACAAATCACTTATTAAAAGATGATTTTTCTGAAGAAACGATTAATAATTTAATTGATGATGTAATTAATTTTCCTGCGCCTTTGGTGTTTTTAGAAGATGATTTAGCTATTTTGGAATTATTTCACGGACCTTCTTTTGCTTTTAAAGATTTTGGAGCAAGATTTATGAGTCGCGTGATGGCACATTATTCAAAAAAAGATAATCAATTGTTAGATGTTTTGGTCGCAACTTCTGGCGATACAGGAGGCGCTGTAGCACTTGGCTTTCTGGGAGTAGAAGGAACGAGAGTAACGATTTTGTATCCAAAAGGAAAAGTGTCGCTGATACAAGAATTGCAATTAACGGCGAATGGAAAAAATATTCGTGCCATAGAAATCGACGGAACTTTTGATGATTGTCAAGCATTGGTCAAGCGAGCTTTTTTAGACAAAGATTTAATGAAAAATCTAAACTTAACCTCAGCAAATTCAATTAATATTGCTCGCTTAATTCCGCAATCTTTCTATTATTTCGAGGCATTTGCCCAAGCAAAAAGAAAAGGTTTTGAGAAAGTTTCTTTTGTTGTTCCGAGTGGAAATTTTGGGAATATTACGGCAGGTATTTTAGCTTCAAAATTAGGATTGGAAGTGGAACAATTTGTTGCGGCTACGAATGCGAATGATACAGTTCCTTCATTTTTAAAAACCGAAAATTATCAACCAAAACCTTCTGTACAAACGTTATCGAATGCAATGGATGTTGGAAATCCGAGTAATTGGGTTCGCGTGATGGAATTTTTTGAGCAAGATGTGGAGCAATTAAAATCAAAAATGGTTTCAAAAGCTTATTCTGATGTAGAAACAATAAATGCAATCGTAGAAATTAATCAAGAATACAATTATATTGCTTGTCCTCATACGTCAATTGCCTGGTTGGCGGCGAAGGAATACCAAGCGAAAAAGCAAGATGAAAAAGAGTTAGTGGTGTTTTTATCGACAGCGCATCCGTGTAAATTTCCTGAAGTTTTTCCGAAAGAAATACAAGATAAAATTGTCTATCCAAAAGAAGTAGAAGAATTGAAATCGAAACAATCGAATAAAGTTGAAATGAGCAATAATTTTGATGAGTTGAAAAATTGGTTGTTGAATAATTAATAAATTAAAAAGCAAAGTTTCTAACTAAATAGAAGCTTTGCTTTTTTTGAATAGTATATTAATGATGGAAAAATTATCCAATCATTAACGAAAAGAGTGTGTTGTCTGTGTTAAGATATTGATAGTCGAAATGATGATTTTCTAATCTAAAAATTAAACCATCTAAATCCTCTTTTTTGTCTAATTCAATGCCAACTACTGCTGGACCTGTTTCTTTGTTATTTTTTTGTGTGTATTGGAAATAGGTGATGTCATCATTTTCACCCAAAACTTCGTTCACTAATTCTTTTAAAGCGCCAGCACGTTGAGGAAAATTGATAATGAAATAATGTTTCAAACCTTCATATTGCAAACTTCTTTCTTTTATTTCTTCCATTCGCGTAATGTCGTTGTTGCTTCCACTAAGCACGCAAACCACATTTTTTCCTTTGATTTCTTCCTTGAAAAAATCTAAAGCCGAAACACTCAAAGCGCCTGCTGGTTCTACAACAATTGCGTCTTCATTGTACAAACGCAAAATGCTCGAACAAACTTTTCCTTCTGGAACAGCACAAGTTGTTTCTAAACCTTCTGCACAGATTTTGTAGGTTTTTTCACCTGCTTTTTTTACAGCTGCGCCATCTACAAAAGGGTCAATCTTCGCTAATGCAACAGATTGTTTTTGTTTGATAGCTTCTGCCATACTTGCTGCGCCACTCGGTTCTACGCCAATAATTTTGGTGTTTGGACTAAGTGTTTTCATCACAGAAATAACGCCAGATGCTAAACCTCCACCGCCAATTGGCACGAAAATATAATCGATTGGTTGATTGCATTGATTCAAAATTTCTAAAGCAACAGTTCCTTGTCCTGCGATTACTTTTTCGTCATCAAAAGGATGAATAAATGTAATATTTCCTTCTTGGGATAATTGATGTGCAAAAGCCGATGCATCATCAAATGTATCACCATGTAAAATGATTTCGATTTGATCTTTCCCAAACCATTTTACTTGTTTTATTTTTTGTTGAGGTGTCGTCGTTGGCATCACAATTTTACCTTTGATATTTAATTGTTGACACGAATACGCCACACCTTGCGCGTGATTTCCTGCACTTGCGCAGATTACACCATTATTTTTTTCTTGTTCTGATAACTGAACGATTTTATTATAAGCACCACGTAATTTGTATGAACGGACGACTTGTAAATCTTCTCGTTTTAGATAGACATTCGCATCAAATTGACGACTTAAATTTTCATTGAAATCGAAAGGAGTGTTTTTGGCAACTCCTTTCAAATTCATTTGTGCTAAGTTTACTTCGTCAAGCGAAACGCCTAAGGTCTCAGTTTTCTCACTTCTAAGTCCCTTTGTCATAATTCACTATTTTCTTAGTTATTTTAATATTTGATTATGCCGTTTTTATGGTTTTCATAGCAGTCATTGCTTTACGAAGTTTTTTTCCCACAGTTTCGACAGGATGATTACGTAAAACATCATTTATGTGTACCAATGTCGCATTGTCAACAGCATTGTCTTTTCCTTCGTTGTAATTTTTTCCGACAACGTCTACGTTTACTTTTGTCATAAAATCTTTTAACAAAGGTTTACAAGCCTGATCGAAAAGATAACAACCATATTCTGCTGTATCAGAAATTACACGATTCATTTCGAATAATTTTTTACGAGCAATTGTATTTGCAATCAATGGTGTTTCGTGTAATGATTCGTAGTAAGCAGATTCAGGTTTAATACCTGCTTCCACCATAGTTTCGAAAGCTAATTCAACTCCAGCACGAACAAAAGCAACCATTAAGGTGTAATTGTCAAAATATTCTTGTTCAGTAATATTTGTATCTCCAGCTGGTGTTTTTTCAAAAGCAGTTTCTTCAGTTTCAGCTCTCCATTTTAATAAGTTTTTATCATCATTCGCCCAATCTTCCATCATTGTTTTACTAAATTCACCCGAAATAATATCGTCTTGATGTTTTTGGAACAATGGACGCATAATTTCTTTTAATTCTTCTGATAATTCAAAAGCTTTTACTTTAGCAGGATTGCTTAATCTATCCATCATACCGCTAACTCCACCATGTTTTAAGGCTTCTGTAATTACTTCAACTCCATATTGAACTAATTTTGAAGCGTAACCAGCATCAATTCCGTTTTCAACCATTTTATCGAAAGAAAGAATAGAACCTGTTTGTAAAAGACCACATAAAATGGTTTGTTCTCCCATTAAATCTGATTTTACTTCTGCAACAAATGACGATTTTAAAACGCCTGCTCTGTGACCACCAGTTCCTGCACAATATGCTTTTGCTTGATCAAAACCTTTTCCTTCGGGATCATTTTCTGGGTGAACGGCAATTAATGTTGGAACTCCGAATCCTCTTAAATATTCTGCACGAACTTCCGAACCTGGACATTTTGGAGCAACCATTATCACCGTGATATCTTTACGAATTTGCATACCTTCTTCTACGATATTGAATCCATGAGAATATAAAAGTGTAGCACCTTGTTTAATAAGTGGTTGAACAGTATTGATAACTTGCGTATGTTGTTTATCTGGTGTTAAATTCGCTACTACATCAGCATTTGGGATTAATTCCTCGAAAGTTCCTACTGTAAAATTATGACTTGTTGCATTTTTCCAAGAATCTCTTTGTTGTTCAATCGCTTCTTTGCGTAACGCGTATGAAACATCTAAACCGCTGTCTCGTAGATTTAATCCTTGGTTTAAACCTTGCGCACCACAGCCTACAATCACAATTTTTTTGTCTTTTAATGCGTCTGTACCTTTTGCGAATTCTGAGTTATTTAGAAATTCTGCTTGTCCTAGTTGATATAATTGATCTCTTAATGATAGTGAATTAAAGTAATTAGTCATTTTTGTTTTTTTAATAAAATTATTTGTTGAATTGTTTGTCTTTACATTGTGAAAACTGAGGTTCCTTCGTTTAGGAATTCATTTTCGATTACTTCTTTTGATGGCTCGTCTTTTTCGAATTGTAATAATTTTTCATGGAAACCAGCACTTGCTTTGATAATTGCTATTCTAGCTCCTCGAACAAATTCTATTAAGCCATATTTAGTCAGCTCTTGTGTTAGATTATCAATTTCCTCACGATGACCAGCTGTTTCAAAAACTGTATAATCATTACGGATTACGACTGTGTTTGCACCATATTGACGTAACAAACGTTCTACATATGCCTTCTCTGCAATAATATTGGTTGGAACTTTGTATAAAGCTTGTTCTTGCCAAATTAATTCATCATTATTGTTGAAATAAGCTTTAAGAACGTCTATTTGTTTCTCAATTTGCATGCAAAGTTTTCGAACAACTTCTTCAGATTCTTCAATAACAATTGTAAATCGGTGTACATTTTCTATTTCTGATGGAGAAGTGCTTAAACTTTCAATATTAATTTTTCGTCGAGTAAAAATTCCTGCAACTCTTCCCAAAATTCCTATGGAATTTTCTGTATATAGCGTAATTGTATATTCTCGTTTTGAGTCCATAATCATTTATTTTAATCTAATTTCAGAAACACTTGTACCTTGCTCTACCATAGGAAATACATTGTTTTCTTTTCCTACAACTACTTCTAAAAGGTAAGAACCATCATGTTCTAACATTTCTTTTAATGCATTTTTCAAGTCGTTTCTTGCTTCTATTTTTTGACCTTCTATTTGATAAGCTTTTGCAAGCGCAACAAAATCTGGACTTGTAATATCTACGAATGAATAGCGTTTGTCGTTGAATAATTCTTGCCATTGACGAACCATTCCAAGGAAGCTATTGTTTAGGATTAACATCTTTACTTTTGCTCCAAATTGCATAATAGTTCCCATTTCTTGTAAAGTCATTTGGAAACCACCATCACCACAAACCATGACAATATCTTTTTCTGGTGCTCCATACCACGCTCCAATTGCAGCAGGTAAACCAAATCCCATTGTTCCTAATCCTCCTGATGTAACCAAAAGCTTAGAATCTTTGAATTTCGCATAACGACAAGCCGACATTTGATGTTGCCCAACATCTGTAACAATTACGGCTTCTCCGTTTGTTAACTCATTTAATGTGTTGATAACTTCAGCCATAGACATTACATCAGTTGTTGGATAGAATTCTTTATCAATAACTTCTGTACGTTCTTCTTTTTCGAGATCTCTAAATTCTTTTAACCATTGAGAATGATCATTAGGATGAATCAAATTTGTTAATAACGGAAGTGTTTTTTTACAATCTCCCCAAACAGGGACAGCAACTTTTACATTTTTACCAATCTCTGCTGGGTCAATATCAAGATGAATCACTTTGGCTTGTTTTGCATATTTGTCTAAGCGTCCAGTTACGCGATCATCAAACCTCATTCCTATGGCAATTAATACATCGCAATCATTTGTTTTAACATTAGGTGCATAATTACCATGCATACCTAATAAACCTACATATTGTGGATGATCAGTATCTAAAGAACTTAATCCCATCAAAGTTGTTGCTACAGGAATTCCAGATTTTTCTAAGAAATCGTTTAATTCTTGTTCAGCTTTTCCAAGTAATATTCCTTGACCAATAATCGCAAATGGTTTTTTTGCTTGATTAATAAGTTTAGCAGCAGCTTTTATATATTCAGTTCTTATCTCTGGTTCTGGTCTATAACTGCGAACATGCGTGCATTTCTCATACTTTTTCTTTTCGATAAGTTGTATTTGAGCATTTTTTGTAATGTCAATTAAGACAGGTCCTGGTCTTCCAGAGCGAGCAATATGAAATGCTTTTGCTAGAACATCATTTATTTCTTCTGCATCAGTAATTTGATAATTCCATTTCGTGATAGGATTAGTAATATTGATAACGTCAGTTTCTTGAAAAGCATCCGTTCCTAAAAGAGAAGCGAAAACTTGCCCTGTGATACATACAATAGGATTGCTATCAATCATGGCATCTGCAATTCCAGTGACTAAATTCGTTGCGCCTGGACCACTCGTGGCAAAAGCTACACCTACTTTTCCTGAAGTTCTTGCATAACCTTGCGCAGCGTGAATGCCTCCTTGTTCATGACGAACTAAAATGTGTTCTAATTTATCTTTGTAATCATACAAAGCATCATATATAGGCATAATTGCGCCACCAGGATAGCCAAAGACTGTTGTAACTCCTTCGGACAATAAAGCGTTAATAATCGCTTGTGAACCTGAAATTTGAGTTGGTTTATTGGTCAGTAAGACATCCTTCTGAAGCGTTTCCGACTTGCTTTGCGTATTTGTATAAGACTCCATTTTTTACTTTTAATGCGGGTTGTTTCCAGTTATTTTTTCGATTTTCTAATGTTTTTTCATCAATCAAAAGGTTTAATTCATTTTTGTTGATGTCAATTTCGATGAGATCATTATTCTCGACTAATGCGATTGGACCTCCTTCAAAAGCTTCTGGTGTTATGTGACCGACGACAAATCCGTGCGTTCCGCCACTAAATCGTCCGTCTGTAATCAAAGCGACTTTATCTCCTAATCCAGCTCCAATAATGGCAGATGTTGGTTTCAACATTTCTGGCATTCCAGGACCACCTTTCGGACCTTCGTTTCGGATGACGATAACGCTTCCAGCTTTGATTTGTAAATCTTCGATTGCTTTTAAAACTTCAACTTCGCTATTAAAAACTTGTGCTTTTCCTTTAAAATAAAAACCTTCTTTTCCAGATATTTTAGATACCGATCCGCCAGGAGCAAGGTTTCCGTAAAGCATTTGTAAGTGTCCAGTTTCTTTTATGGGATTAGATAATGGACGAATAATATTTTGTTTAGAGAAATCTAAATCAGGAACCGATGCTAAATTTTCGGCTAATGTTTTTCCAGTAACCGTTAAACAACTTCCATCGATTAAATCTTCTTGTAACATATACTTTAAAACAGCAGGAACTCCACCAACTTTACTCAAATGTTCCATCAAGTATTTTCCACTAGGTTTTAAGTCTGCTATTACTGATGTTTTATCGTTAATTGCTTGTATATCGTCTAATGATAATTTGATATTCATAGTCGCTGCAATTGCTAATAAGTGCAAAACAGCATTTGTGCTTCCGCCTAAAACAACAATCGTTTTGATGGCATTTTCTAAAGAATTCTTCGTGATGATATCACTTGGTTTAATATCTTTTTCTAATAAAACTCTTAGATAATGCGCTGCAGTTGTACATTCGTTTTTCTTTTCTTGGCTAAGAGCAGGATAAGAAGATGAATAAGGTAAACTCATTCCCATCGCTTCAATCGCCGCTGCCATTGTGTTTGCTGTATACATTCCGCCACAAGCACCTGGACCAGGACAAGCATTCTGAATGATTCCACAAAAATCTTTGTCATCAAGATTTCCGTTTAATTTTTTTCCTAATGCTTCGAAAGCAGAAACAATGTTTAATTCCTCTTCTTTGTAATGTCCCGGAGCAATTGTTCCACCATAAATCATGATCGAAGGACGGTTTAAACGTCCCATTGCCATAATCGATCCTGGCATGTTTTTATCACAACCAGGAATAGTAATTACGCCATCGTAAAAGTGTCCTGCACAAACAGTTTCGATAGAATCTGCAATGATTTCTCTACTTACTAAAGAGTAGCGCATTCCTGAAGTTCCGTTGGTAATTCCATCGCTAATTCCGATAGTGTTGAACTTCAATCCGATTAGGTTTTCGGCTTTCATTCCATCTTGTACCAACTGTGCAAATTGATTCAGATGCATATTGCAAGTATTTCCATCGTACCCCATACTTGCAATTCCGATTAGCGGTTTTTTTAGGTCTTCGTTAGTTAGGCCAATCCCATGTAACATCGCTTGTGACGCGGGTAAAGTGTCATCTTGCGTTACGGTTCGGCTGTGTTTGTTTAGTGCTTCTTTGTTGTTTTTCATCACTGTTTATTTGACATTTGTTTGTATTAAAAACATAAAAAAAGCCACCTTAAATTAAGGTGGCTCATAAAAAATCGTTCAAAAAATTCGTCATAAAACCACCTTTCCTAATCGTAAGACCAAGACTAAAATAATAATGATAATAATGACGAAATTGTTTTGCATAATATTGTTTAATTAATTTTTCTCCATAAAAAAAGCCACCTCGTTATGAAGTGGCTTTAATTGTTATTTTGTACGTACACAATTAATTACCACTCCTTGGGATAAGAATGACTAAAATAATCAAGTTGATAATGTTGTGAACTAATTTCATTTTCTTTTTTTGATAAATCAAAGCTAGGATTAATTTTTTTAACTTAGCTCAACTTTTTTTATAAATTTTCCGAAAAATTTTCATTAATTGAAAATTCGCATTTTAACATTGCTTTTTTTGAAGATTGTTTAAAAATAAGTTTATAAAATTTTATATTTGCAAAACTTTGGAACAGAAAACTATTCACAACGTTTTTAGCTTATACGATTCTTCAGATTTCGTACAGAAGCTTATTGTCAATTTTAAAAATAATCCACAGCATAAAGTCAATATCAAAGGTTTTTTAGGTTCAGGATTGAGCATTATAACTGGTCATTTATATGATCGTGTTGCGCGTCCTACGATTCTAATTTTTGATGATAAAGAAGAAGCGGCTTATGTGTTAAATGATTTGGAAACTTTGTTTGATAAAGAACAAATTCTATTTTTTCCGTCTTCTTATAAGCGTCCTTACGAAATTGAGGAAGTAAATAATGCAAATGTTGTTATTAGAACAGAGGTTTTAAATGTATTATCGCATTCGAAACGCCCAAAAATTGTGGTGACATATGCGGAAGCCTTGTCTGAAAAAGTAGTGACAAAAAAAGCGCTTTCTACGAATACACTTAAAGTGAAGGTTGGAAATGATTTAGGAATTGATTTCTTAACGGAGGTTTTATCTTCTTATAATTTTCATCGTGTTGATTTTGTTTCTGAACCGGGAGAATTCTCGATTCGTGGTGGAATTATAGATGTTTTTTCGTTTTCGAATGAGCATCCTTATCGAATTTCGTTGTTTGGTGATGAGGTGGAAACCATCAGAACGTTTGATATCGAGAATCAATTGTCCATTGCAACGACAAAAGAAATTACGATTATTCCAAATCTTGAGAGTAAATCGATTAACGAAAAACGAGAAAGTTTCTTAGAATATATTTCGAAAGATAGTTTAGTTATCGCGAAAAATATTTCTGTTTTAGCGAAACAAATCACCAAGAATTTTGAACAAGCGGAAGTTGCTTTTTCAGAATTGAAAGGAGAAATTAAACAAGCAGAACCGAATCATTTATTTTTGAATGAGAATGCATTTCTTCAACAAATTTCATCTTATGGAGTTATTGAATGTTCCATGAAATCTTATTTTGAAACAGTTGAAGAAATAGAATCACCATTCAAACCTCAACCAAGTTTTAATAAGCAATTCGAGTTATTAATTGATGATTTGAATGAGCATAAAGCCGAAGGTTTCAAAAATGCACTGATTTGTTCCAATGAAAATCAAATCAAACGTTTCGAAGAAATTTTTGATGATATCGGAAAAGAAGTTTCATATATTCCCGTTTTGGGATCTATTTATCAAGGTTTTATTGACGAAGAAATCAAATTAACGTGTTATACGGATCACCAGATTTTTGGTCGATATCATAAATTCAATCTTCGAAATTCATTTTCCAAAAAAGAAGCGATTACGCTAAAGGAAATCAATTCGTTGCAAGTTGGAGATTTTGTGACGCATATAGATTATGGGATCGGAAAATTTGCAGGTTTGGTACGATTGAATAATAATGGCGTAACGCAAGAATCAATCAAATTGATTTATCAAAATAATGATATTCTGTATGTTAATATTCATTCGTTGCATAAAATTGCAAAGTTTAGAGGAAAAGATGGCGCTGAGCCAAAAATTTCAAAACTTGGATCTCCAGCTTGGAAAAATTTAAAGAATAAAACCAAAGCTAAAGTAAAAGAAATTGCTTTCGATTTGATTAAATTATATGCGAAACGCCGTGCCAGAAAAGGTTTTGCGTATTCGCCTGATACGTATTTGCAAAATGAGTTGGAAGCATCTTTTATTTATGAAGATACGCCCGATCAGTACAAAGCGACGCAAGATGTAAAAACGGATATGGAATCTGAACGCCCAATGGATCGTTTGGTTTGTGGAGATGTTGGTTTCGGGAAAACAGAGGTTGCGATTCGTGCGGCGATGAAAGCAGCTGTTGATGGAAAACAAGTTGCTGTTTTAGTGCCAACAACGATTTTAGCTTTTCAACATTTCAAGACATTTTCAGAGCGTTTACGAGATTTGCCTGTGAAAGTTGCTTATCTCAATCGATTTGTAACAGGAGCAAAGAAAAAAGCTGTTTTAGATGGTTTAAAATCTGGTCAAGTTGATATTGTGATAGGAACGCATCAATTGGTTAATCCAAAAATTGAATACAAAGATTTGGGATTATTAATTGTGGATGAGGAACACAAATTTGGTGTTGGTGTAAAAGATAAATTGAAAACACTTCGCGAAAATATTGATACATTAACCTTGACTGCGACGCCAATTCCGCGTACACTTCAATTCTCGTTGATGGCTGCGCGTGATTTATCGGTTATCAAAACTCCTCCACCAAATAGACAACCTGTCGATACGCAATTGGTTGGTTTTAATGAAGAGATTTTCCGTGATGCGATTATGTACGAAATGCAACGTGGTGGACAAGTTTATATCATTCACAATCGTGTGCAATCGTTAAAAGATATTGCTGGAATGGTACAACGATTAGTTCCTGATGCGAGTGTGGCGATTGGTCATGGACAAATGGATGGGAAAGAATTAGAAGCCGTTTTACTCGATTTTATTGATGGTCGATATGATGTTTTTGTGTCAACAACTATTATCGAATCTGGTTTAGATGTTCCGAATGCGAATACGATTTTAATTAATGATGCGCAGAATTTCGGTTTGGCAGATTTGCATCAAATGCGTGGACGTGTTGGTCGTAGTAACCGCAAAGCGTTTTGTTATTTGGTTGCGCCACCACTTTCGGTTTTAACGGACGAAGCGCGTAAACGTTTGCAAGCAATTGAGCAGTTTTCTGATTTAGGATCAGGATTCAATATTGCGATGAAAGATTTAGAAATTCGTGGAGCTGGAAATCTTTTAGGTGCTGAACAAACAGGATTTATGATGGATATCGGTTTCGAAACGTATCAAAAAATCTTGAATGAAGCGATTGAAGAATTGAAAGAAACAGATTTCAAAGATTTGTTCGAAGATCAAAAATCGGAAGAAGTAAAATCGTATGTATCGGATGTGCAAATTGATTCGGATTTACAAATTATGTTCCCCGACGAATACATTGAAAGTTCGGAAGAACGTTTATTGTTGTACAAAGAATTAGCTGATGTCGAAACTGAAACAGATTTACAAACGTTTAAAAATAATTTGATTGACCGCTTTGGAAAATTACCAATTGAAGCCGAAAATTTATTGGAATCAATTCAACTGAAATGGATCAGTAAAAAATTAGGTTTCGAACGTTTGGTGATGAAAAATGGTGTTTTATTGGCTTATTTTATTAATAAACCACAAAGCGAATTTTATCAGTCAGATGAATTTAGATTAATTTTAAATTACGTTCAAAATAACCCTAAAAACATCAATTTTAAGGAAAAATCACCCAAAAAAGGAGAAGAGTATCCAACATTGTTAGTACGATTTGAACATATTAAAACTGTGCATGAAGCACTGCAAAATCTACAAAATTTATTAATTCATTAACTTTTTTAAGTTTTAATTAGTAATCTAATAAAATACATAGGGAGAATTGACCAAGTTGTTAGTTCTCCTTTTTTTATTCAATCATTAAACTTCCGATATAGATAAATAATATATAATTTATCATATAAAGAACTATAACTAGCTGAAAACTAATTTACATAAATAATATGATATTTTATTATTATTTTTATCGATAAAATATTAGTTGGAAAAATAGTAAAGTAGTTATGGAAACAGCATCAAGTTATATTCCTATTCTCATTCTTTTTGTGATTGCTTTTGCGTTTGTAGCGGGTACTATCGTTGCGACACATTTTCTTGGGCCATCGAGAAAGACAGACGAAAAATTAGAGAATTTCGAGTCTGGGATTGAGAAAGTTGGAAATGCAAGACAGCCATTTGCAATTAAATACTTCTTAGTAGCCATTTTATTCGTGTTATTCGACGTAGAGGTAATCTTCTTTTACCCATATGCAGCGAATTTTAAAGAGTTAGGTTGGGAAGGTTTTGCAGCAGTTGTAACATTCGTTGGATTATTCTTTGTGATGTACTTGTATGTACGCAAAAAAGGAGCTCTTAATTGGGAAAAATAGAGCGATTAAAATTCTAAAATAATAGTATAATGATTCATAATAAAAGACCAGTAACACACAATACCAATGTGAAGATTGTAGAGTCTCCAGGAGGTTTTGAAGGTGAAGGTTTTATGGCGATGCAACTATCAAAAGTAGTTGGATTAGCGCGTAAAAACTCTATTTGGCCTTTACCATTTGCGACAAGTTGTTGCGGAATCGAGTTTATGGCGACTATGGGTTCGACATACGATTTGGCACGTTTTGGATCTGAGCGTTTGGCTTTTACGCCTCGTCAGTGCGATTTGTTGATGGTAATGGGTACAATTTCTAAAAAAATGGCGCCAGTTCTGAAGCAAGTTTACATCCAAATGGCAGAACCTCGTTGGGTGATTGCTGTTGGTGCTTGTGCAAGTTCGGGAGGAATTTTTGATACATATTCGGTCTTACAAGGAATTGATGAAGTAATTCCAGTAGACGTATATGTGCCAGGTTGTCCGCCTCGTCCAGAAGCAATTATCGATGGTGTAATGCGTATTCAGGAGTTGGTAGAGAGCGAAAGTGTTCGTCGCAGAAGTAGCGAAGAATATCAACAACTTTTAGCAAGTTATGGAATTAAATAAGTTGAAATAATGGACAATTCATTTATAAAAGACCGTTTGGTTCAGAAGTTTCAAGAAAATATATACGGATACGAAGAGCATTTCGGTGTATTGACTTTATACGCTAACAAAGATTTCAATCTAAAGATTTTACAATATTTATATGATGATGAGCAATTATCTTTCAAATTTTTGAAGGATTTAACTGCTATTCATTATCCTAATAATGTTGGAGAAGAATTGGTTGTAACCTATTTAGTTTATAATCTATATGAAGGAGTTGAGGTTCGATTAAAATTTGCTTTACCAATCGAAAAACCTTCGATTTTTACCGCAACTAAATTATTCGAAACAGCTAACTGGTTAGAGCGCGAGGCGTATGATTTCTATGGAGTTGATTTTGTAGGACATCCAAATTTAATTCGTGTCATGAATGTTCCAGAAATGGATTATCATCCGTTACGCAAAGAGTTCCCATTAGAGGATCAAACACGTAAAGACAAAGACGACGATATGTTTGGTCGTGGTGGAGATTTTAATTACGGAGGTTTTAATGTAAAAGCAAATTAACCATGGGAAAAGAGAAAACTAAAAAATTAAAGCATCTTGATCTTCCAGATGGTTCGTTAGAAAAAAGCACAATTACCTTAAACTTAGGACCTACGCATCCTGCAACACATGGGGTATTTCAAAATATTTTAGAGATTGATGGTGAAATCATCAAATCTGCGGTTCCTACAGTTGGGTATATTCACCGTGCTTTTGAGAAAATTGCTGAACGCAAACCTTTGTACCAAATTACACCTTTAACAGACCGATTGAACTATTGTTCGGCGCCGTTAAATAACTTAGGTTGGCACATGACAGTTGAGAAATTCGTTGGAATTGAAGTTCCAAAACGTGTTTCTTATTTGCGTGTTATCATTATGGAATTGGCTCGTATGGCAGATCATATTGTATGTAACTCGATTATGGGTGTTGATACAGGAGCATTTACAGGATTCCTTTATATGATGAAATACCGCGAGTTGATTTATGAGATTTACGAAGAAATTTGTGGTTCTCGTTTAACAACAAATATTGGTCGTATCGGTGGTTTCGAACGTGATTTTTCTGAAGTTGCTTGGACAAAAATCCATCGTTTCGTGAGAGAGTTTCCAGATGTCTTAACAGAGTTTGAAAACTTATTTTTACGTAACCGTATTTTTATGGATCGTACGCAAGGAGTAGGAGGAATTTCGGCTGAACGTGCATTAAATTATGGTTTCACAGGACCAAATTTACGTGCGGCTGGTGTAGATTATGATGTTCGTGTAGCGAAACCATATTCTCGTTACGAAGAATTCGAATTCGATATTCCAGTTGGTACAACGGGAGATTGTTACGATAGATTCTTAGTTCGTGGTCAAGAAATGTGGCAAAGTTTAAGTATCATTAAACAAGCAATTGCAAAAATTGATGCATTAGAAGGAGAAGAAGCAACGCAATATCATGCTGATGCTCCAGACTTTTATTTACCACTAAAGAAAGATGTTTACACAAAAATGGAAGCGTTAATCTATCACTTCAAAATTATTATGGGAGAGGTAGATATGCCAAAAGGAGAAATTTATAATTCAATCGAAGCTGCAAATGGTGAGTTGGGTTATTATTTCGTTTCTGATGGTGGACGTTCGCCATACCGTTTACATTTCCGTAGACCTTGTTTCATTTATTATCAAGCTTATCCAGAATTGATTGAAGGATCAATGATTTCAGATGCCATTATCACAATGAGTAGTTTGAATTTGATTGCTGGAGAATTAGATGCTTAATAAAAATTATTAAAAATGGCAATTCAATTTTCAGAAGAAACACAACAAAAAGTAGATAAAATCATTGCACGTTATCCATCGGATAAAAAACAAAGTGCATTGATTCCTTTACTTCATGTCGCACAAGCTGAGTTTGGTGGTTGGTTAGACACTCCTCATTTAGATTATGTTGCAGAAGTATTAGAAATTTTACCAGTAGAAGTTTACGAAGTAGCTTCATTTTATTCGATGTTTAACTTAAATCCTGTAGGGAAATTTGTGTTAGAAGTTTGTCAAACAGGACCTTGTATGTTAAGAGGTTCAGACAAAATTATTGAACACATCAAAACAAAATTAAATATTGAAGCTGGTGGAACTTCGGCAGATGGTTTATTTACATTAAAACCAGCCGAATGTTTAGGAGCATGTGGTTACGCGCCAATGCTACAGTTAGGAAAAACGTATCGTGAGAATTTAACGATCGAGAAAGTAGACGAATTAATCGAGGAATTGAAAAAATTAGCATAATGGGACAAAAATTACTGTTAAAAAATATTGATGTTCCAGGAATTCGTCAGTATCAAGCTTACCGCGAAAACGGTGGTTATGCAAATGCTGAAAAAGCATTTAAAATGACAACTGATGAAATCTTAGAAGAAGTAAAAACTTCTGGTTTAAGAGGTCGTGGTGGTGCAGGTTTCCCAACTGGAATGAAATGGAGCTTTTTGGCAAAGCCAGAAGGTGTTCCAAGACACTTAGTGGTAAATGCAGACGAATCTGAACCAGGAACGTTCAAAGACCGTTTCTTGATGGAATATATTCCTCATTTATTAATTGAAGGAGTTCTGATTTCATCATTCTGTTTAGGTTCTAATACATCATTTATTTATATCCGTGGAGAATATGCGTGGGTTGCAGAAATTTTAGAAGAAGCAATCGACGAAGCAAAAGCTGCTGGTTGGTTAGGTAAAAACATTCAAGGAACAGGTTTCGATTGCGAAATTTATGTTCAACGTGGAGGTGGAGCTTATATCTGTGGAGAGGAAACGGCATTGTTAGAATCGTTAGAGGGTAAACGTGGAAATCCACGTCTAAAACCACCTTTCCCAGCTGTTAAAGGTTTATGGGGAAGACCAACGGTTGTAAACAATGTAGAAACAATTGCAGCTATTGTTCCAATTATTGAGATTGGAGGAGAAGCATATTCTAAAATTGGAGTTGGACGTTCAACAGGAACAAAATTAATTTCAGCTTGTGGTAATATTAATAAACCAGGCGTTTATGAAATTGATATGACAATTACGGTTGAAGAATTTATTTATTCAGACGAATATTGTGGAGGTATTCCAAATGGAAAACGCCTTAAAGCATGTATTCCTGGAGGAAGTTCTGTGCCAATTGTTCCAGCAAACTTATTGTTAAAAACTGCAGAAGGTAAACCTCGTTACATGAATTACGAAAGTTTATCAGAAGGAGGTTTCCAAACAGGAACAATGATGGGTTCCGGAGGATTTATTGTTTTAGATGAAGATCAAGATGTTGTTTACCACACGTATACATTAGCTCGTTTCTATCGTCACGAATCGTGTGGACAATGTTCACCTTGTCGTGAAGGAACAGGTTGGATGGAAAAAATCTTGAAACGAATCGATGAAGGAAAAGGAAAAATGTCTGACATCGAATTGTTATGGGATGTTCAACGTAAAATCGAAGGAAATACAATTTGTCCATTAGGAGATGCAGCGGCTTGGCCAGTAGCAGCGGCAATTCGTCACTTCCGTGATGAGTTTGAATGGCATATTAATAATCCGGAAGAATGTTTGATGCGTAATTTTGGTTTAGCACATTATGCTGATCCAATCGAAATTAAAGAAACCGCAAATTAATACGAAGATGGCAGAAGAAACACCATTATTTAAAGTTACCATCGATAACGAAACGATTGAAGTACCTGCGGGAACAACGATCCTTCAAGCCGCTCGTATGGTTGGTAAAGAAGTAGCACCTCCAGCGATGTGTTACTACGGTAAATTAGAAAATACAGGAGGAAACTGTAGAACATGTTTGGTAGAAGTATCAAAAGGAAGTGAAGCAGATCCTCGTCCAATGCCAAAATTGGTTCCGTCTTGTCGTACAACAGTTATGGACGGAATGGTTGTAGGCAATAAAACGTCTGAGCGTACAGTTGAGGCACGTAAAGGTATTGTTGAATTATTATTAATCAACCATCCTTTAGATTGTCCAGTATGTGATCAAGCAGGAGAATGTAAATTACAAGATTTAAGTTACGAGCACGGAGCAGAAGCAACACGTTACGAATTTGATCGTCGTACATTCCCAAAAGAAGATTTAGGTCCAAATATTCAGTTGAACATGAACCGATGCATTTTATGTTATCGTTGTGTAAAAACTGCGGATCAAATCACAGGTTGTCGTGAGCATGGTGTAATGAATCGTGGAGATCACGCAGAAATTTCAACTCATATCAACAAAAGTTTAGATAACGAATTCATCGGAAATATTATTGATGTTTGTCCAGTTGGAGCTCTAACAGATAAAACGTTCCGTTTCAAAAATCGTGTTTGGTTCTTGAAACCAGTTGATGCACATCGCGATTGTCCGACTTGTTCTGGTAAAGCACAAGTGTGGTTCCGTGGAAACGAAGTTTTCCGTGTAACAGCTCGCAAAGATGAATTTAACGAAGTAAAAGATTGGATTTGTAACACATGTCGTTTCGATAAAAAAGATATCAACGATTGGACGTTAGAAAAACCATCAGAAATTTCTAAAGATTCTGTTGTTCGTCAAGGTCATTACTTTGAGAATAAAGTGGAGCCAAAAGAAACACTTCCGAAAGTAATCAAACGCGATCCAAAGATTTTATTAGATATTCACTCGGTTTCAGAAGTAAATGAACCAAATCGTGATTTATCTAAAATTGATGGACCAGCAACAAGTAAAGATTTTAAAGATTAATCATTCGTAAATAAAATTAACAAAATGACAGAAGAATTTATTGCTGATGCATTAGAAAAGTTAGCTTTAGTAGGCGTAATGATTGGTTTTGCATTAGTTGTTGCCATGTACTCTACTTGGGCTGAGCGTAAAGTTGCAGCATTCTTACAAGATCGTATCGGACCAAACCGTGCAGGTATTTTTGGTTTATTACAACCGCTTGCCGATGGTTTAAAATTATTCTCGAAAGAGGAAATTACACCAAAAGATTCGAATAAATTTTTATTCATCTTAGGTCCATCTTTGGCAATGATTGTAGCTTGTATGACAGGTGCAGTTATTCCATGGTCGACAGCTTTCGAGATTGGAGATCGTGTAGTTGTTCCTCAAATTGCAGATGTTAACATCGGATTTTTATACATTTTAGGTGTATTAAGTTTAGGTGTTTATGGAATTATGATTGGTGCTTGGGCATCGAACAACAAATACTCTTTAATGGGAGGTTTGCGTGCAGCTTCGCAGATTATTTCGTACGAATTACCGATGGGAATAGTGTTAATCACAATTTTGATGATGACAGGTTCTTTAAAATTGAGTGATATTGTACATTATCAACAAGAGCATGCGTGGTTTATCTTATTACAACCATTAGGATTTATTATTTTCTTGGTTTGTTCGTTCGCAGAAACTAACCGTACTCCGTTCGATTTACCAGAAGCAGAAAATGAGTTAATTGGAGGTTATCACTCAGAATATTCTTCGATGAAGATGGGATTCTTCTTATTCGCAGAATACATCAACATGTTTATCAGTTCTGTAGTAATTTCTACCTTATATTTTGGTGGATACGATATCCCATTTGTAGACGATGCAACATTAGTAAACTCTATCGGAGTGAATGGAACGGCAATTCTTAATTTCCTTTCATTATTCGGTAAAGCTTGTTTCTTCATCTTCTTCTATATGTGGGTGCGTTGGACGATTCCTCGTTTCAGATATGACCAATTAATGGATTTAGGTTGGAAAAAATTATTGCCTTTAGCATTAATCAATATGTTAATTACAGGCTTAGTGATTTTATTATTAAACAAGTAGAATCATCAAAATCATTAAAAGTATGAAACCAATTACAAATAGAGTAAAACAAGTAGAACGTAAACCCCTTACTTTTTGGGAAAGTATCTATTTGATTTCTATCGCAAAAGGGTTGATGATTACATTGAAGCACTTCTTTTCGAAGAAAGCAACAATTAGTTATCCAGAAAAACAAAGACCGTTTAGTCCTGTATTTAGAGGATTACACGTTTTGAATAGAGATGAAGAAGATCGCGAAAATTGTACGGCTTGTGGACTTTGTGCTTTGGCTTGTCCAGCAGAAGCGATTACAATGGAAGCAGCAGAAAGACTTCCTGGTGAAGAAAATCTTTACCGCGAAGAAAAATATGCAGCGAAATATGAAATTAACATGTTACGTTGTATTTTCTGTGGATTCTGTGAAGAAGCTTGTCCAAAAGATGCTGTTTATTTATCGCAAACAGTTCCACCAGCAAGTTTCAAACGTCAAAACTTTATCTATTCGAAAGAAGATTTATTAATCCCGAAAAAAGCTACAAATTAATGGAATTACCTATCATTTTATTCTATGTTTTGTCGAGCTTAACGGTGTTAAGTGCGCTACTAATGGTGTTCAGTAAAAATCCTGTACATTCCATTTTATATTTAATCGTAACATTCTTCTGCATCAGCGGACATTATGTATTGCTAAACGCACAGTTTTTGGCAATTGTAAATGTCATTGTCTATGCCGGAGCAATTATGGTATTGTTCTTATTCGTGGTGATGTTGATGAACTTGAATAGTGAAAAGAAATCATTTGGTCGACCAGCAAAAATATTAGCAGCGAGTTTAATCTCTTTGTTATTTGTTGCCTTGACAATTGGTATTTTCTCACAAAATCAAGCTTCTGCAAACACAGCTGTAGAAATGGGAACAGGTGATTTAGGATTGATTCACAACTTAGGATCATTGTTGTATTCAGAATATGTTTTACCATTCGAGTTGAGCAGTATTTTGTTTATTTCTGCAATGATTGGAGCGGTGATGTTATCGAAAAAGGACGAAGAATTATTGGATTAAATATAAAAAGTAAAAGATGTTACCAATCAGTTATTATATTACTTTATCATTAATCCTATTCGGAATAGGAATGGCTGGCGTAATGATTCGTCGTAACGCAATTGTCATTTTTATGTGTATAGAATTGATGTTAAATTCTGTGAATTTGTTGTTAGTAGCGTTCTCAAAAATGCACTATCACGCAAATCCAGCATTAGAAAAAGGAACAGATGCACAACTTTTAGTATTCTTTATTATGGTTGTGGCTGCGGCTGAGGTTGCTGTAGGATTATCAGTGATAATTTTATTGTTCCGCAAAGTATACTCGGTAGATATTAATGTGTTAAATCGTTTAAAAGGTTAAGAATGGAGCAGTATATATGGTTAATTCCTTTGATTCCATTCATAGGATTTTTGATTAACGGTTTAGGACGAAATGTACTTTCAAAAAGCTTAGTTACTTTCATCGGAAGTGGAGCAGTTTTAGCAAGTTTCATTTTATCAATCATGGTTTTTATGTCAGTTCCATCAGGAGCAGATGCACAACCATTAATTTTTAAGGCATTTGATATTATCAATATTCCAACTTTACAAGTTCCGTTTGCATTTCAAATTGATGCATTAACGAGTTTGTTCTTGTTAATTATTACAGGAGTTGGATTTTTAATTCACGTGTACAGCTCGGCTTACATGAGCGAAGACAAAGGATTTGCAAAATTCTTTTCTTACCTAAATTTATTCATCTTCTTCATGTTGATTCTTGTGATGGGAAACAATTTCGTAATGATGTTTATTGGATGGGAAGGAGTTGGACTTTGTTCATTCTTATTAATTGGTTTTTGGTTTACAAATCCAGAATATATCAAAGCAGCAAAGAAAGCTTTCATCATGAACCGTATTGGAGATGTTGGATTCTTATTGGCAATGTTTTGGATTTTCAAAGAATTTGGAACGTTAGAATATGTAAAAGTATTCAGCCAATTAGCAATTGATCCATCTGCATTTACAGGTTTTGTATTAACAGGAATCACATTATTGTTATTCTTAGCAGCAACAGGTAAATCGGCTCAATTACCATTATTTACTTGGTTACCAGACGCGATGGCAGGACCAACGCCAGTTTCAGCACTTATTCACGCTGCAACAATGGTAACGGCAGGTATCTTTATGATTACACGTTGCAACGAATTATTTTCGGCAGCGCCAATCACATTACAAGTTATTCAGTACGTAGGAATTGCAACAGCTTTTGTTACTGCAACGATTGCAATGCGTCAAAACGATATCAAAAAAGTATTGGCTTATTCTACAGTTTCTCAATTAGGATTAATGTTCGCAGCAATTGGATCTGGAGCGTATATCGCAGCAGTTTTCCACGTAATGACGCATGCATTTTTCAAAGCATTATTATTCTTAGGGGCAGGTTCTGTAATTCACGGAATGCACCACGAGCAAGATATGCGCAAAATGGGAGGTTTGAGCAAATACATGAAAATTACACATATCACTTTCTTGATTGGATGTTTGGCAATCGCTGGTATTCCAGGTTTATCAGGTTTCTTCTCGAAAGACGAAATGTTATTAGGAATGTTTGTTTCTAATCCAGTTGTTTACGGAATCGGATTTATCGTTTCTGTGATGACAGCATTCTATATGTTCCGTTTATATGCAATGACTTTCTTAGGAGATTTAAGAGATAAAGAAGCTCATCCGCATGAAAGTCCAGCTGCAATGACAATTCCATTAATCATCTTAGCAGTTCTTTCTGTTTTTGCAGGTTATATCGGAATTCCAGCGTTGTTTATGCAAGACGGACATAAACTTCAAACTTTCTTAAGTGGAGTTGTATCAATCGGAGAAGCTCATCATGTTTCTCATGCAACAGAATGGATGATGATGGGAGCTTTATTACTTTGTGTACTTGGTGCAATTTATTATGCAATCAAGAAATACACAAACCATGTAGATGGTGAAGCAACAGGAATTGCAAAATTCTTTGAAGACAAATGGTACATCGACGAGTTATATGACAATGCAATTGTAAAACCATTGTTCGAGTTGGGTGATGTCTTGAAAAAATATGTAGAAAAAGCAGGAATTGCAGCTTTTGTTTTAGGAGTTGGAACTGTTTCTGGTCGCGCATCAAAAAATGTACGTCAGCTACAAAACGGAAATGTAGGATTCTATATTATGCTAATGGTTGTAGGAATCGTGGCAGGTATCGCAATCTTTTTTATGGGGTATTTAATTTCAAAATAGGTTAGTAATGCTTTTATCTTTATTTATCATTTTACCATTAATAGTAGGAGTTTTTATGCTATTAATGCAAGGTCAAAAACCACAAAGATGGTTAGGAGCATTCGTTGGTGGAGCGTTGTTGGCGTTGTACTTGTTTATCACTTGCAAAGGTGGAAACAACGAGTTAACGTTTCAAACACAATGGTTCAATTTCAACAGCGTTAAAACTTATTTCGCGTTAAATGCTCAAGGTTTGGGAGGATTAATGATTCTATTAACTAACCTTACTTACTTAGCTCTTTTTGTTTATTTATCAACAACAAAACAAAAATATAGCAATACATTCTATGGATTATTGTTAATCACTTTAGCAGGATTAAACGGAGTTTTCTTAGCAGAAGATTTAATTTTATTCTATTTCTTCTGGGAAGTTGTCTTAATTCCAGTTTATTTCTTAATCGGATTATTTGGAATTGGAAAAGACAAAATTCGCGCAAATATGACATTCTTCTTATATACGATTTTAGGATCGATGTTTATGTTAGGAGGAATTATTTACATCGGATTTTTCTTACAACCAGCATCATTTTTATTAACAGATGTTGTACAAGTTACAGGACCGCATTATTCAACAAACACAGCGTTGGCATTGTTATTCTTAATCGCTTTTGTGATTAAAATTCCAATCTTTCCATTTCATACATGGCAACCAACAATCTATAAAACATCACCAACTCCATTAACAGTTGTACTTTCAGCTTTGATGGCGAAAATGGGATTATTTGCAGTGGTTACTTGGTATTTGGGAATGTTTCCAACGATTTCAGAATTGTTCAAATACATTACTTATTTAGCAATTTTCGGATTAGTTTATGCCTCGTTAATAGCTTTGAGTGCAAAAAATGTGAAGAAAATTATTGCATATAGCTCGATTGCTCACTTAGCTTTAATTTTTGTGTCATTATTTTCTGAATTAGCAAATGGTGTAGCAGGAGCTTATTTCCAAATGTTTTCACATGGTTTAGTTGTTTTAGGATTATGGTTATGTGTAGATATTATGGAAAGAAAATATGATTTGACAGACATCAAATCGATTGGTGGTTTAGCAAAAGTTGATCCAACATTATCTATCTTATTCATGATATTCGGTTTAGCAAACGTAGCATTACCATTGACAAGCTCATTCATCGGAGAGTTTATGATGCTTTCTGCATTATTTACACACAATCCAGTTTTATGTGTAGTAGCTTGTTTAGGTGTTATTTTATCTGCCGTTTATACGTTGAGATTATCAAGCGCATTATTGTTTGGAGAAGTGAAAAACATCAAACAAAAAGATGCTCAAAAAGGAGGTTTTGGACCAATTGCAGTTATTTCTGTAATCGCAATCATCGTGATTATTTTAGGAGTTTATCCAACACCAATTTTTAATTTATTAGCACATTAATCATTTTTGAATAAATAGATATGAATACGATTATTTTATCAGCACTTTCAGGTATTATTTTGATGTTTAGTGGATTCTACATCAAAAATAATCGTGCCTTAAATATACTTTCTGTTGTTCTGTTTTTCGGAATGATTGTAGGAGGAATTTTCGACTTGAAAGGTTGCTCAATGTTCGCAGGAAAATTCGATAATATGATTGGACAATCGCTTTACGGCGTTTCGTTCTTTATCGCATTGGCAGGATTGGCAATTTTTTACTTATTGTTGAACAAAGATTCGTTTGGAAAAGTAGGAAAACATGTGGCAGAATATTATGCCTTAATTTTCTTCTCTTTTACAGGAATCGCAGTTTTAGCACAATTCCACAACTTAGTAATTATGTTCTTAGGAATCGAATTAATGTCAATTCCAATGTACATTATTGCAGGAACAAACAAAGAAAGTCTTAGAAGTACAGAAGCTTCTGTAAAATATTTCTTGATGGGAGCTTTCTCAACAGGAATTTTGATGTTAGGTGTAACATTTTTGTACGGCGCAACAGGAACTTTTATGGTTGATCAATTGGTAAACTATAACAAAGATTTCGAAACAATTTATTACGCAGGATGGTGTTTAATCATCTTCGCATTTTGTTTCAAAGTTTCTGCAGCACCGTTCCACGCATGGACACCAGACGTTTACGACGGAACACCAACTGTGTTTACATCGTTTATGTCGACAATCATCAAAGGAGGATCATTTTTAGGATTTATTTTAGTCTTAAAATCATTCCCAACAAATGTAGAATATGCCGAATATTACCGTTTATTATTTGCTTCAATCATCATTTTGACGTTATTTATAGGAAACTTCGGAGCAGTTTCTCAAAAATCTGTCAAACGTTTGATGGCTTATTCATCAATCGCGCAAGCAGGTTTCATGTTATTTGTTTTGTTCAACATCAATTCAGCTTCTAAAGAGGCTTTGATGTTCTATACGATTGCTTATTCGGTTGCGAATTTCATTATTTTCTATACGATTGATCAATTCAAAAATCCAAAATTTGAGAGTTTCATTGGTTTAGGAAAAGCAAATCCAGTTTTAGCAGCAGCGATGACAATTTCATTAATTTCATTAGCAGGTATTCCATTAACAGGAGGTTTCTTCGCGAAATTTATGGCATTAAGTATTGGAGGAACAAACGATAAAAACCTATTTTTGATTGTAATTGCATTGGTTATGGCAGTTTTGAGTATGTATTATTACTTCAAAATCATCAACTACATGTATTTCAAAAAAGGAAAAAACAAATTAAAAACACAAGACGGATTAACGAATTTCCTTTTAATCATTGGAATGGTTATCTTAATTGTGATGGGAATTTTTCCAGGAATATTATCTTCATTTTTGCAAACGCCAATGTGGTAATTGTAGAATGAATATTATATAGTTTTTTATTATTTATTATTTAAAAGCTCGTGTCAAGTACTTGACACGAGCTTTTTTTAGTATTTTTGAGAGATTAAAGTTTAATGATTAGTTAGAAATGAGAAAATTTACTTTACTAATTTGCCTTTGTTTGGTACAATTTGCTTTTGCGCAACGCAAAGGATATTGGCAACAAAAGGTAGATTATAAGATTGATGTTGATATGAATGAAAAAGCGTATCAATATAATGGAAAAATGCAATTGAAATACACGAACAATTCAGGACAAAGCCTGAATAAAGTTTATTTTCATTTGTATTTTAATGCTTTTCAACCAGGAAGTATGATGGATAATCGTTTGCAAAACATTCCAGATCCTGATAAAAGAATGGCAACGAATGTTGGAACAAAAGAAAATCCTAAATATGTTAGCCGTATTTCTGAATTAAAACCAGATCAAATCGGTTATCAAAAAGTGACTTCTCTAAAGCAAGATGGTAAAGCTGTTTCGTATAAAGTTGATGGAACAATCTTAGAAGTTACGCTAGCAAAACCAATTGCAGAAGGACAAACATCTACTTTCGATATGGTTTGGAATGCGCAAGTTCCTGAACAAATTCGTCGTTCTGGACGTAATTCGAAAGATGGTGTAGAATTTTCTATGGCGCAATGGTATCCAAAAATGGCAGAATTCGATCCAGAAGGTTGGCATTTAGATGAATATGTTGGTCGCGAATTTTTTGCTCCTTTTGGTAATTTTGATGTCACAATTAACATCGATAAAGATTATGTTGTGGGAGCATCAGGAGAGTTACAAAATCCAAATAATGTAAAAGGTTATTTGAAAAATCCTACAATCAAAGCAAAAAATGGTAAAGTAGCTTGGAATTTCAAAGCTGAAAATATTCACGATTTTGTTTGGGCTGCAGATAAAGAATTTATTGTGGAACACGAAAAATCTAAACATGGCGTAGATGTTTATTTAGTTTACCAAGACAATGATAAATCTTCTGCGTGGAGACAAGCGATGCCTTATGCATTAGGTTTCTTCGATTATAATTCTGAACATTTTGGTGAATATCCATGGAAAACGTATTCAATTATTCAAGGTGGTGACGGTGGTATGGAATATGGTACTGCAACTCTAATTGCTGGAGGAAGTAATTTGAATAGTTTAATTGGTACAATTTTCCACGAAGCAGCGCACTCTTGGTATCAACAATTGTTTGGAATCAATGAAACGTACAACGAATGGTTCGACGAAGGTTTTACATCATATGTAGAGCAAATGGCACACCTTAATGTTGTAGATAAATTAAAAGTAATGCCTTCTAATCCAAATCCAGATGCTTACAAAGGATATATTAGTTTAGCACTTTCTGGAAAAGAAGAACCTGCAAGTTTATTGGCAGATTATTACAACACCAACTATGCATATTCTTTAGAGGCTTACTACAAAGGTCAAGTTTTAGCGATTCAATTGGGTTATATTATTGGGAATGATAATTTGAACAAAACATTTTTAGAGTTTTATAAACAATGGAAATTCAAACATCCTTCTGGTAACGATTTCAAACGTGTGGCAGAAGAAGTTTCTGGAATTAATCTTAAATGGTATTTTAATTTATTCTTGAACACAACACGCAAAATTGATTACGCTGTAGAAGCTGTAAACGGAAACACAATCACAATTGCAAACAAATCAGATTTTGCAATGCCTATTGATTTATTGGTAGAATATACAGATGGTTCAAAAGAATTATTCTACATTCCTTTACGTGAAATGCGTGGAGAAAAACCAACAGAAAACTTAGTAGAATATCAAGGTGCAAAAAGAACTATTTTAGAAGATTGGTTCTGGACAAAACCTACCTATGATGTTAAAGTTTCGAAAGAAGTTAAACAAGTTACCATCGATCCAACAAAACGTTTGGCAGATGTAAACGATAAAAATAACGTATTTACAAAATAATGTTATTAGCAGTAAATATTGGAAATACTAATCTTCGTTTCGCAGTTTTCAAAAGTGAAACGGAGATTATTACATGGACAATCAATTCAAAACCTTACCGTACCGAATACGAGTTTTTTGCAAAATTCTCGAACATGTACGAACCTTTCGGAATTGAGAAATATGATATTACAGATATTGTGATTGGTTCGGTTGTTCCACCACTTACAGCAAGTGTTAAGATTGCTTTACAAAAAATTCACAAGTTCAAACCAATGGTTGTGGATCGTAATACACCATCAGCAATCAAGCATAAGTCAAACCAAATGGGAACAGATTTATATGCGAATGCCGTAGCTGCACATTATCAAAATTATCAAGGCAAAAAAATTGTCATTGATTTTGGAACTGCACTAACTTTCTTAGGCATAGACGAATCAGCAAATGTCGGTGGAGTAGTAATTGCTCCCGGAATTATTACTGCCTTAAATTCTTTAGTAGGAGAAACGGCTCAATTACCAACAGTCGAACTGAAAGCGCCTAAAACTGTTTTGGGATCTGATACAGAATCTTGCATGCAATCAGGAATGGTTTATGGTTTTTTGAGTATGGTCGAAGGAATGATTGATCGTATCAATGCCGAAGAAGGAGAACAATGTTATGTGATTTCGACAGGAGGAGTTGGCGGTGTTTACAAATCGTTGACAGATAAAATTGATATCGATGATCGTTTACACACAATAAAAGGTCTTAAAATATTATACGAATTGAATAAAGATTCGTTTCAGAAATAATTTATTTTAGATAAATATGATTAAAAAGCTCGCTAATTGTGAGCTTTTTTCGTTCTATATCAAATCATTTCAAAAAAAAAGTTTAATTTTCTGTAACCTTTTTACAAACCTTGAGTCTATTAAGTAAGAAAGCAATTAACACACGTGAAATTATTTGTACTAAATCGAAAAAGTAAAGAAGAAATTTTAGTCGAACGACTAAAAAAGAACGATGCTTTGGCGCAAAAAGAACTCTACGAACAAAGCTCCAAAAAGATGCTGAGCGTTTGTAGAAGCTACATCGAAGACATGCATTATGCAGAAGATTGTATGATTAATGGTTTTTGTAAAGTCTTTAATCATATCGAGAAATTTCAAAATAAAGGAAGTTTCGAAGGTTGGATGCGTCGAATTATGGTCAACGAATGTTTAACTTTTTTACGTGCAAATAAAACATTGATTTATGTTGATGATGTAAGAGTTTCTAATTATGATGAAGCGGATGAAGAAGTAGAGGAAACGTGGTTAAATTTTAATGTGCAAGACATGTTAGATCAACTTTCAGAACCTTATCGATTGGTGTTTAATCTTCATATTCTCGAAGATTATTCGCATCAAGAAATTTCAGAAATGCTGAATATTTCGGTTTCGACCAGCAAAACGCAATTGTTTCGAGCAAAGGCAAAACTGAAAGAAATTGTTCTAAGTAAAAAGAAAATGACAAATGAAAAACAACGATAAAATATCAAACTATATAAAAGACGATTTAGAAAATCGTGAATTGAATCCTTCTCATGATGCGTGGGACAGAATTCAAGCTCGTATGGATGTCGCTCCATCACCACAAAAATCAAATTTTAAATGGTGGTTGTCTGCTGCGGTTGTGGCGTTATTTACGGTTTCTACATCAATTTATTTATTCTCGAATCAATCGAAAGATGATCAACCAAAAGAATTTGTAAATCATCAGGAACAAAATAATCCGCAACAAATTCAATCAGACTCTAATACAGTTCATTCTTCAGAATCGATTTTAGCGAATAATGAAAAGATTGATTCTTCTAAAAAAGAAGTTGAAATTCAGACACAAGAAGAGAAGAAACCAATTCAACATGGTAAAGTTCAAGTGGCAATAAACGAAGAATCTCAACAAGTTGAAATGGCTTTTCCAACGAAGAAAGAAGCTATTGTAGAGAAGAAAGAAGATTTAAAATCAGAAGCTCAACCAAAGAAAAATATTGCAGCTAACACAACATTAGATTCTGTAAAAGTGAACAAAAAGAATAAGAATTTTGTAGATCCAAATATGTTGTTGTATTCGATCGAAAATAAAGAAAATCTAAAGGAGTCAAACCAATCGCGCGTGGTTTCTATCGGCTTCAAATAAAACATTAATATCCCTAAATTAGCAAGATTATGATAAAAAAACTTATCGTAGCAGGATTATTATGCTTATCAGCTACATCACTATATGCTCAAAAATTTACATTTGATTTGAATGATAAAAATGACGAAAAAATCAGTCCAATTGTAAAAGATCGCATTAGCGAATTTACGTTAGTGATTCGTCAAATTGTGCAGGAAGAAAAATCTGCAATGGAAAAGAAAATTGCGGCAGTTGACAAAGAATTAGCAGAAGGAAAACTGAATGCTTCTGAGGCTACAGCGAAGAAAGAAGCGATTGCAAATGTGTATTCGGGAACGATAAATGATCGTATTCAGGAAGTGAATTTTAACTTAGATGATATCATCAAACAACAAGTTGCATTTTCGATTATGAATGGCGAAGATCCAATTACGCCAAAAACAAAACAAGATGTGACGAAACGTTACCGAATTGCGAATCAAATTAACGGTTATGCTTCTTTTGGATACATGGCGTTTACAGGTAAAAAAGACGAAGAATTGAACAAACACGAAAAGTTTTCAAGTAATATTACGGCAGGTTTAATGTACGAAAGACAATTATCCTTAACGAGTCCAGTTAACTTTTTAGCAGGAGCACTATTCTCTTGGAGAACTTACAGAATTGACGATGATATGCGTTTTAATCGTGATGAAAATGGAGATGTTGGTTTAATAAAACATGACAAATCGTTAGACAAATCGAAGTTGCGCTCGGCTTATTTTATGGTTCCAGTTGGATTTAAATACAACTTTTCGAAAGTCAAAAATATTACCGAAGATTTTGCATATCGTCCGCAAGGAAAACACTATATCGCAGCATATATGTATGGAGGAACGTTGTTATCATCGAATAATATTTACAAAGGAGATGGTGTTCGCAGCAAAAATCGTGGAAATTATAATGTGAATAATTTTATCTACGGAGCCGAAGTAACAATTGGTTTAGGATTGATTGATGTCTTTGTGAGAAAGGATTTTAATAATTATTTTAAAGATAATACATTTGATAATCGTAAAATGATTCAGTTTGGCATAAATCTTGGATTATAACAATTATCTCAATCATAGTTTTAGTATTGAAATTTTATAACATAACATTTTTTTTAATATAATGAACCTCAGATTTATCTGAGGTTTTTTATTTGTAGAAAAATTTTCTAAACCTGTTCAAAAAAATTGTAAATTAGTACAAATCCAATGAGAGATGGTAAAATCTAAACTTAGTTGGCAAACACTTCTTCTCATCATCATTTTTCTATTATTAATGATGGTTAACTTCACGTTTGTCAAAGCTTTTTGGTTTGGAGGAAATTTTTGGATAGACGAACCTTTTTTACGCATTGGCGTTTTCATGATTTCTTTACTTGCATCGATGTCTATTTTATACGATTTAACGTTTAATTTGACCTTATTTACGTTAAAAGAAGAAACGTTCGAAATCAGAACAATTTTCAAAAAAGATGAAATTCCATATCGAGCAATTTATTATTTGTACGAAGAAGAAGACATTTTTCGCTTGAATCGCAATCAAATTCTAACTATTCAAACCAAAAAATCAAAGTTCAGATTACGAAGTTTTTTTGATTCAAATTATGATCAAGTAAAAACTAAACTAACCGAAAAAGCAGAACAATACGTTAATTTATTAGCTTAATGATATTAAAAAAACGTCGCTCATAGACGACGTTTTAATTATTACTATTATTTTTTAAGTAAATCAAAATGTTTTGAATCAGCACTAAAATTGCAAGCGACGTAAAAAACATAAAGCCAACATAAATGGCAACTTGTTTGTCTTGACCAATTTTTATGAAGATAAAATAAGCCAAAAGCGTTCCCATGATTTGCATCAAAACGGCGCGCCAAGCAATTTTTTTTACAACAGTAGCATCTTTGGTTCTAAATCCAGCAATTCCTTGATAAATCGTCGGAAATATCAACATAATAAATGCGATTATTTTTAGAGGTGTTTCCATTTATACTTTTATTTCTTTCTGCATTTGTTCGACAACTTCATAAGTTGCAGGACAAATTAGCGTATTTTTTAGGGTAAGATGATTAATTTGATAAAACTTTTTGCGATCTGTATGTGGATATTCACGGCAAGCTTTTGGACGATCTTCATAAACCAAACAATAATTTTCACTATCCAAAAATGGACAAGGAACTTGTTGCAAAACGTAATCATTGTCCTCATCAATTCGTAAATATTTATCAATAAATTGACTTGGTTTGATACGAAAAACATGCGCTAAACGCTCAATATCTTTTTGCGTAAAAAGCGGACCCGTTGTTTTGCAACAATTCGCGCAAGAAAGACAATCAATACGATTGAAAACATCTTCGTGAATTTCTTCCATTTTTTGATCCAAGTTTTTAGGCGGTTTCTTTTTCAACTTCTCCAAAAACTTTTTATGTTCACGTTGTTTTTCTTTTGCTTTCGCAAAATATTCTTCTAAGAAATGATCTCCCATTTTTCTATTTCTCCTTCTTTTACTTCGAAAATCTCCGCGCAATCAACCATTTTGAGGTTTTCAAATTGTTTGAATCGCTCAGGATCTCTTTGTTCTAACTTCTTTAATAAATGGTTGAATTCATATTGCATTTGACCTGTTGTAACCTCAATTTTAATCTTTGTAAAATCAAAATCAATTTTATTTCGGTCAAAATTATATCCTCGTCTTGTGGCTTCGTCCCAAACTTCTGCTAAATATTGATTAATCGCTTCAAGCGGTTTTTCAATTGATTTGAAACGAATTAATTGCGGATGATTTTTATAACCTTTTGTATTGCCTTCCAAAACATTTTTTGCCAAAAGCGATTCGCGCCAAAGTGCTACAATTCCTTTTGCATCGAGATACTTCGGATGAACAGACCAAATTCGCATTTGTTAGATTATTTATCTTTTTTAATATCTTCTACATTTTTTACACCACGTAATCTGCAAAATTCTTCGATAACATTGTGATGAGAGACTGTTTTATCTTTAAAATAATTGACAAAATATTTCTTTTCTTCTTCGGTTGCTTCTAACTGATTTAAGATATTCATCAAATGCATTTTCATGTGACCTTTCTGAATTCCTGTTGTAACCAAAGAACGCAACGCACCAAAGTTTTGCGCTAAACCAGCAACAGCAACAAATCCCATCAATTCTTTAGCATTCGGTTTTCCAAGAATTCCCATCGCTAATTTTACTAATGGATGCAAAGCTGTCAATCCACCAATTGTTCCAAGCGCAGTTGGTAAATCAATCCAAAAACGGAAAATTCCATCTTTTACTTCGCAATGTGTTAACGAAGAATATTGACCATCTTTCGCGGCATACGTATGCGCACAAGCCTCTACAGCACGGAAATCGTTACCTGTTGCAATCACAACCGCATCAATCCCGTTCATAATTCCTTTGTTATGCGTTGTTGCACGATAAGGCTCTATTTCTGCAATTCTTACAGCGCGAGAAAACTTCTCTACAAATTCTTCTGAGGTTACATTTCCTTCCGCCAATTGCTCAACAGGACAAGAAACTTCTGCACGAACAATACAATCTGGTGTATAATTTGATAAAATACACATCACGATTTGAAGTGAATCTTTTTCATCATCTGTAAAAGTAGAATCAGCTTCTATCTCGTTGCGTAATGTTTTGGCAAATTGCTCTAAACATGAATTGATAAAGTTTGCACCCATCGAATCCATTGTTTCGAAAGACGCTTTTATTTGATAATAGTTTTCTAAATCAGCAGTTTTATCAATTAATTCTAAAGCTAAAATACCGCCACCACGCGCACGCATGTTTTTTGTGATATCATTTGTCGTTTCGATTAATTGATTTTTAATCGTTGTTTCAAATGCATTTTGTAACTTTTTTTTGTCACCTTCGTACATAAAATGAACGTGACCTAATTTTGTTGTAGATAAAATAGTTGTTTTGAAACCACCACGTGTTTGCCAAAACTTTGCAGCCTTAGAAGCCGCAGCAACAACAGACGACTCTTCAATCGCCATTGGAATGGCATATAATTCGTCGTTGATTAAAAAGTTTGGTGCTAAACCAAACGGCATATAGAAATTAGAAACTGTATTTTCTGAAAATTCGTCGTGCAGTTTTTGCAAATCTGCATCGTCATTCCAATATTGTTTCATGATTTGAATTGCTTTTTCATCGCCATTCAAATATTCATTTACAACCCATTCAATTTTTCCTTCTTTCGATAATTTCGAAAAACCTTCTACTGCTTGATGCTTCATATTGGATATTTTTTTATAAGACAAAAGTACAAACGTTTTGAATGTTATAAGATACTTCTTCTGTTTTTTGATTAATTTTTAACGATTTAGTAGAGTAGTGGATTTGGTTAAACACAATAAATGTAGAATTAGTTATTGTACTATAACTTTTTGAAGAAAATATCCACTTGAAAATTGATATTCTAAAATATAAAAAACACCTTTTACTTAACATAAAAGGTGTTATAAGAACATAGTGTAGTACTAATTAACAGCTCTCATTTAGATAACATTTATATAATTTATTGTTTCTAAACTCTAAGACAAGTTGAAAATCAGAATTAGTCGGAAAAACTAAAGAATTATCATATTTTTGAAAATCATATTTTTTTTCAAAACCTTTAATTATATTTTCTCGAGTCATTTCCTCATTCAAAATTATATTGTTAATCTTGAAAATTTTATTTTTTGGAAGCGTTTTAAAATCAATATTATGTAAAGAATAAAAACTTTTTTTTGAACCTATTAATTCAAAACCAGAATAATGTATTATTTCAAATAATACATTTTGAGTTTCATTTGAATATGAACCACACTCATATTCTGAAGTTGAGATATTAATTGGTTTTCCATACCTTTCTAGTATATTATTATTACTTATTTCGAATATAGAATTGTCATTTAGAGAAATATCGTCTTTTAAATTAAGAATATTATGAATATATTCTTTTTTTTCAGAACAAGAAAAAAGAATAATAACTGTGATTAAAAATATTAGTTTTCTCATTAATTACGGATACCAAAGCATTATTTTAGACACTTGTTTATAAGAATTTATATTTATTAAAATATAATAATCCATTTCTATATTATCAATTGAAAGCGGTATTTTATAAAATTCTACACCTTGACTTGTTGTTTTAAAAACTTTAAACTGTTCATTTATTGCTGAATCTAATGTTTTACCTACAGTAATTATTGTATTGTTTATTTTTATTATAGAATTTATATTTAATTCAAATGAAACTAAACTATCATTAATGAAGTTATATCTAGCATTAGAATAAATATAACTTAGCATATTTGCATCATCAATTTCACTATATATGGACTCCGTAGATAGAGGATTTCCAATAGTGTTTTTTAATACAGTTGTAGTGATGTTATTTTTTAAAGATATACTATTATTTAAAAAAACATTAGATGTACTTATATGGGTTTGTGCCAATACATTTGTAAAAACAAATAGTAAAATAGCTGTTATTATATTTTTCATTATATTATATATGTTAATTATTTACATCCGTCTGAAACGGTATTTCCATTAGAATCAAATTTAGCACCAATATAAGATTCAGGGTTAGTTTTATTTCCATTTTTCTTTGTTTGAATATGAACATGAGGAGTAACACCATTAGCTGCAGCGTTTCCTGTAGATCCCGTTTTTCCAATTAATTGACCTGCTGATACAGCATCTCCTGTTTTCATTGGATTAGTGTTTTTGTTTAAATGATTGTATTTAATAGTTATAGTTTCTCCATTAATAGTAGATGTAATTTCTATATAATTACCATATGAATTAGCTTTATATTCTCCATTTTCGAAAGAATTTCTAATATCAGAAACATAACCACTATGCATAGAATATAGATCAGTTCCTGGTGAAGAAGCTAAATCAAGTCCATCATGAAATTTCTTATTACCATTTCTTGTATATCCATATCTTCCTCCATTTTTTCCACTAGCACCAGAAGATGCAATATTAATTGTCTTTAAAGGATTTTTAGGGCAAGGATTGGAACTGCTTCCGTTATCTCCTCCTGAATCAGGGTTATAAGTATTATCACAATCTTGATATATTTCACAGCCTCCACCGCCAGTTTCACCACCTCCTCCAGGCCAAATAGGACCTCCAGAACCAGGATTAGGTGTTATTATAGGGCCTTCTAAATTACAGGGTTCTAAATCATCTGTGCCACAATCAAATCCTCCACTTGAAGTTTTGTTTTGCTTAGATGAATTGATAATAGTATTATATCTATCTTGATAAGCAGTAATATTATTTTTATAAAAATCAGAATTATCATCAAAAGTATAAAAGTTAACTTCTGTTTTATTTTTTGATAAAAGTCCAATCAAAAAACTACTAATTCTATTATTTTGTATTTTCGGAAAAACAATCCATTTGTTTCCATTTGATTCTTCAACTAATTTAGAATACATTCTTGTTTCAACATAGAAATCTTTATTCTCTATGATAAAATTTTGTTTAGTAAGTTTATTATATTTTACAGTATTGATTGAGTTTACTAAACCAGAAACATTAGTATTATGTAGACTATCATATCTTTGTAATAAATAAGAAAACTTCAAAGCATATTGATAATCAATATTACTTGTTTTATAAGATTTATTGTTTTCTTCGGAAAAACTTGCAAAAGCTTTTTTTTCTTCTTTCTGCGTTATTTCAATAAGAGTATCATCAGTTGAACAACTGTTAATGATAAACAAACAAGAAATAAACATCAGTATGTACTTTAGAGAGTATTTATTCATAAATTTTAGTGTTTAATAATACGCTAAAAATACAATAAATTATAAAAATTCCAAATAAATCTAACTTTACATAATCATTATTATACACCAAAGATTTTTAGGTTAAAACACTGATTGCGTGAGAGTGCAGTTTTGAATAAACAAATTTGTAATTTAAAATGCTCTGAAAGACGCATTTTATCGTTGAGTGAAGGTATTCATATCAGACAAAATTATTTTTCTTTCGTACTAATTTTTTACTGCAACATTATTATTTTTTTTTATAAATCTCTACAGAGTTTATTCGTGTTTTCTTCGACCGTTCTTCGACCATTGTCCTCGCAAAGGTGCATTTTTCCGCAAGTTTGTCGAACGATGGTCGAACAAGAGTAAAATGAGCTATTTTTCGAGATGATGTGAAACATAGATATACAGAGGTTTGTATAGGAGTTTCAATTAACTAAAACATATTGTTGATAAAAATACTGGAGGACAGAAGTGGACAAAACCGGACATTTGTGGTCACTTTTTGTAAAAAATGTAATTTGTATTGTTTAAATGATTAAATTACAAATATTTGATTAATTTAAGTATTTTTTATAATCGCGAAATACAAATACCCACAATTTACATTACAAATGTCCAAAAATTAAGGGTTTTACGATTTTAACCTTTGTATAAAAAACAAAGAGTTTACAAGTAATAAATACCTGTAAACTCTATTTGTAGCATAACACAATTTAGCTACAAACGCATTAATTACCCAAAGATATAAAATTAATTAATAGGGTTATATCTTTAAACTTTATTCTTTATTTAGTCTTCTATTTACATAAATAATATCAACTATTCTTCCGTATGAATCATATTCAGTTAAAAGAGGTGTACGATAAGATTCACTAACAGCCTTTATTTCGTATGCCTGTACATTTTCGCCTTTAGTAAATGGAAAAGACATAGATTCTATACAAATGTAATGTATATCTAAAAGTTGGAAAGGCTCACAAAAAACTCTAATTACAGGATAATCACGAAAGAAATTATTTAACGTTTGCATATCAGCTCTTGGAAACATTTTTGCATCATCATCCATTATTGCGCCAATAATCCTAATACTCCAATCATCAATACCAACATACTCTTTAACAGAGCCGTTATGATTACCTTTTTGCACATATCTTTTAACTATTTTTTTATTAACACTTATATCTATCATAGGTTCATAAGGAAACAAAAATTTAATAGGTGTTTTATTATCTTTTGGTAGATATTCCTCTGGAACTTCAAACCAAAGCGGGAAAAATTGTTCTTGAAAACCTTTGTTTTCTTGATTTACTCTAACTCTTGTTTGACCTTCAAACTTTTTTAGAAGTTGAAAAATTTCAACTGGTTTTACTATTGGTTTCATTCTTTTGATTTTTTTTGAATAAAAAAAGCCATAATTAAATGGCTTTTAAATAACTTTTAAACTATTCTTATGCTTTAGTTGATACAATTGCCCCAATACCTTTATTTCTTATAGGTAAAGCTATAAAACGCTTATCAAATCCGATTATCGTTGCACGTTCTTTTGGGTCGTGTAATGTATCATACATTTTCATTGTTCCGTCTGCTTTCATAACTTCACTTTTACAGAAAGCAAAAGAACAAACAGAAGCATTTGTATCAATTCCTCCAAATGGAATTTTTTCTAACGTAGTAGAATCATATTTCGGATTTTTTGTAAACTCCAAAATATTAAAACCTGCAAAACGTTTCGGAACTCCATTCACTAAATCGGTAATATCTTTGAATGATTTAGTATCTTCTAAAATTAAATCCTCTGTATGTTTTGGGTCTAAAACTAAATACCTTTCATCTGTTGGATAATCTAAGGCATCAAAACGACGTTTTAATTTTAAAATATCTGCAATAGTTAATTTTTTAAATCCGTCATCAGTTGCTCCACTTGTTGAAATTACGGGTGTAAATTCACTGTCTTTTGTTGGAGCAAATGCGTGAGCCGCTTTTTTGGCTGTTGCCGTTCTTAGTGTTTGTTGATGTCCGTAAATGACAGAGGTTGTTTTATCAAATGCATATTCTATCGCTTCGGGTTCTCGAATAAGTGTATTTGTAGTTTCAAATAAATCTAATTCAATTTCTAAAGGCGTATCATCTCTTTTAGATACTGCAATTGGATAAGTTGTATTATTTATAAATACTTCGGGATCTACTCCAACCTCTGCTAAATGCAGTTTATCGTATTCTACTAATGCAGAAAAATCTGTTGTAAAGTTTAAAAATGATGTTTGAGGATAAAAATTATTTAAAATATGGTTTATCCAAATTTGCTTGTTTAATGACATTGTGTTGATATTTAATTATTGTTATTTTCTTTGTTATACTCTGCAACTAATCGTTGATAAAGGTTTGGATTATCTCTTAACTCTAAAGGTGCATATTTTCGATAATCGTCTAATTTCCATTTAGATTTATCTAAACCTTTATTATCATTGTCAGTATTCAAAATTTGAGAACTTAAATTTTGTTTTCCTTTCATTTCCTCTAAAATTGCAATTGTACCCTCAAAATCGAGTTTTAGCATATTTTCAAAACGTGGTTTCATTTGTGCGGTAATCTTACCAGCAATTAAAGCCTGTTCAATTACTTGTGAACCTTGTTTGTTTTTTTCTGCATCTTGATTGTCAATAATTTTTTTCAATACTTCAATCGCTTTTTTAGGGTCTGTTTTGGCAGGAAGTTTTAAAACTGCTAAGACTTGATTTAAAAAACTATCTGTATCATCAGTATCAAAACTTAACCTTACAATATCTGCATCGTTATAAAGTTTTACTGCATTTCCATTAGACGGAAGTTCTACAATAGAAGCCTCGTAAATTCTACTTTGTGTTACAATTGTTTTTGTTACGTCCCACTCCAATGGTAGCAAACCGATACTTGCAGCTCTCAAAAATCCGTCTTCTACTTTTTGGGAGATTTTTGACCCTAATTCATCATTAGTGTCAAATACAGCGTCTGCAATTAATTGTTTGCCCTCTTTGCGAATGTTTTCCCAACGTCCTATTAAATTCTCTCTGTTATGTCTATACAACATAATAGGATTATTAAGAAATAGGCTTAAATCTATTCCGTCTGTTAAAACAGAAAATCCGCGAGAGTTTTCACTCTCGTCGGATAAAATAAATGAATGTTTATTCATCGTGTTATTAATTTAATTTTATGATTGAACTTTATTCTCATATCTGTAATGCTGTATAGTATTCCAACTTGTCGACCATACAGGCGTTAAAAACCCTTTTTTTGCACCACTGCAAAAAGTACTTTTGTAAGCCTCTGTATTTTCTAATCTTTTTAAACTATCCAATACACCTACTTGAACCTCTTCACAATTCAAATCGTTTTGATTAAACAATGTGATAACCTGTGCAGTTTTTCCGTTTTTTAGTAAAACCTCTGTTACTATTGCGTGTGGTAGATTTACCTCTGTTACATCTATTGTGTCGTTTACTACTGGAGAAACATTTTGCGTAGATGCGTTGCTATTGATAATTAATGCGTTTGTCATAATTGTGTGTTTTTATAAATTGTTTAGTAATTCTTTGATATTTCTTACATCGTTTGATGTTAATTGATTTTTGTTTGTGTCGGCTGTTAACTCCATGTAGTTATAAAACAGCTTGTTTAATGAGTCTTTTTGAGCCTTAGTATCGATACTTATTTTGGTTTGATTATCTTTAAAAAACATTTCGCCTTTTCCTGTAATTAACCAATGAATGTTTAAGTCTGGAAATAAAGAAATTATATTATTTAAAGCATTTGAATTAATAGGAGTTTCAACCGCTTTACCTCTAAAATTAGCAGAGGTCATACCTATTTTTTTATAGAAATATTCTTTTTGAACTTTTCTAACCTCTAATATTTTGTGGATTCTTTTTTTTATCATAATTCCGCTTCTATCTCTTTGATTGCTTGTTTTATTTTAAGTTGAGTATCAAGTGAACATTTACGACCTTTAAAGTATTGACATACAGTTTTTGGAGTTAATTTTGTTCTTTTTGATATTTCTTTTTGCAAACCTCTTGGTTGTGTTAACATTATTTCTGTACTTTTACTCATTATTAACTTTTTATTAGTTGTAAATGTATTTATATTTAACAAATGTATATAAATAAAATCATTTAAAACAAATTATTTTAAAAAAATGTAGCGTATTGAAAGCAACAGGTGAAATTATTAAGGAAATAAGAAAGAGTTTAAGACTATCACAAACAGACTTTGCTAATAGCTTGAATTTTAGTAGAAGTTATATTGCACAATTGGAATCAAATAATACTTTACCATCTTTTGAGTTTGTAAATTCATTATATAAAGTATATAAAATAGAGCCTAATTTTGTATTTAATATTGTCAATAATGTTTGGAATGAAAGCAATGATAATAATTCAATTATTGATTTTAATAAAATTAATATTGAAACATTGAATATTATTGTAGAAATCATTAATAGAGATATTTTACTGCCAAATGAAAAAAAAGCTCTTATAAATATTTTGGATAGTGCAAAACAAGACTTATTGAAAATAACATACAAAATTGATAATATAGATAAATAGGTTATTTTTGTAAAAAAACAATACAAAATGGCTGTAACACACACAAGTACCAAAATTCGCTACCGATTAATAAAAGAGTTATACAAGAAACATGCACACCCAGACATACCACTTACAACAACTCTAAAAAAACACGTAAAACCTGTTTACCCAATTTCAAGGGCAACATTATACAAAATCCTCAACACACCCGACCAGGAACTAATGTTTTAACCAAAAAAAAACGCATCTACAAAAATATAGATGCGTCAGTTTAAAATGAATGTGAGAAGTATTTAATTTTCAATCATTACATTGTCTATTGTAATTTCGTCAACTAATTCATCAATTAGTTTTATTTTTTTACCTTGCTTTTCTGCCTCTTCTAACAACGTTTCAAAAGGTTTACCTATTTGCATTAAACAACTAAATACAAGGCTTGCATATCTATCTTTTTCGCTTCCTGTATAATCTATTTGGTTTTTATATTTTTCTATAATTGCAGACATACTATTGCTAATTAGGGTATAATTTATTTAATTTATCAAACAACTCTTTTAACTCGTAATTTTCAGCAAAGGCAAATAATTCTATTACTCTTATATCAACCTCTTTTATTAGGTCAACACTTACGAGAACAGGCGTTAATTTTAATAGTTTACAAAAATCGTTTTGGCTTGCAGTTCTTAGATCTAAACCTTTATAAAAATTATCTTGTTCCATTTAGTTTATTCAATTGCACGAAATAACATGTTTCTATTTATATAAACAAATATTTTTATATTTATTTTATTGTTTACCAATTAATTACAATGTATATAATATAATCTTACAAACATTATCGGTATG
>NZ_JAOCHX010000120.1:0-695 GCF_029843245.1 Empedobacter sp. GD03739
TGTAATCTTCCCTAAAAACCGGACCGTTTAAAAATATAGTTTATTAACTTAGGGATAATTATGAAACAGAGCAATTTTACAGAAGTTCAGATCGTCAAGATCTTATCAGAACAAAATCAAGGCAAAACAGTCAATGAAATTTGTCGTGAACATGGAATAAGTCAACCCACTTTTTATAAATGGAAGAGTAAATATGGCGGAATGGAAGCCCATCAATTAGCTCAATTAAAAGAACTAGAGAAGCAATTGTCCCAATATAAAAAAATTGTAGCAGAGCTTACTTTGGAAAACGTAGTTTTAAAAGATGTTATCGAAAAAAAGCTATAACGCCTTGTGAAAAACGAGAGTTGGTGTTGTATTCAAAAGAAAAACATCAGCTAAGTTCTCGCAGGGCTTGTCGTCTATTTAGCTTAAGAACATCCGTTTTTTATTATCAAAAAGTACGTAAAGATGAGGATGATAAAATACGTTTTCAATTGATAGCGCTATCCAACGAGCATCAAACTTGGGGCTTTTGGATGATGCATCATCGTTTACGAAATTTAGGATTTACTTGGAACCATAAACGAGTTTATCGAATTTATACTTCGATGAAACTTAACCTACGTAATAAACGTAAAAAAAGACTTCCTGCAAGGATTAAAGAGCCGCTTTTACGTCCGATTTATCCAAATGTAACGTGGAGTATGGATTTC
>NZ_JAOCHX010000121.1:0-649 GCF_029843245.1 Empedobacter sp. GD03739
TTAACATTATTATTAGCTAATGGAATACCATCAATAACTATTAAAGGTCTATTTTCTCCTGTAATAGATCCAATACCTCTTAACGTAATACGTGTAGAACCTCCTAAAGATGAAGGTGCAGTAATTTGTGCTCCAGCAACATTACCAGATAATGATTGTAAAGCATTACTACCTCTACCTGCTTGAATAACATCACCTTTCACTTCTTGAGAAGCATATCCTAAAGATCTTTTATCACGTGTAATACCTAATGCGGTTACAACCGCTCCTTCTAATTCTACTGTTTCAGAAGGCTTAAGAGTTACATTATATTCTGAACCAGTACCAACTGAAAAAGTTTGAGTTGGCAATCCCATTGCTTCTACTGTTACTAAATCTCCTTGTTTAGCTTCAATACTAAACACCCCATTTTCATCAGTGTAAGCTTCTTTTCCTGATGTAGTTTTTACAACAGCTCAGCTACTGGAAGTCCATCAGAGTCTGTTACAGTTCCTGTAACTGTCTTTTCTTGTGCATATAAAGAAGCTCCTAAAAGAAGTCCTCCTAATACAAACAAGTTTTTTAAATTTCTCCTCATCTGTTAAAACATTTTTAAAACTTTTATAAACTTAAGATTTCTCTAACATTTACAAAAATTTTTATGCTAAAA
>NZ_JAOCHX010000122.1:0-626 GCF_029843245.1 Empedobacter sp. GD03739
TCAACAACAGCTAACCAAAATATTTTACTTTTTTCTAACTTTATTTGTGATGTACAAAGTTTAATTTCTCCGCTTACCACTTGTTCCAATAACCTTTTATTACTTGTAAAATCTTTTCCCAAATAGGTTTTGAATGGAAGTTGAAACAACCGAAAACAAAAACATTTTTTCTCAGGATTGTAAGAGAAGCTACGTATACTTTCTGCTCCAAAAGGAAATGCCATATCTCGTTTGAAGTTTTTTAACGAAGCTTCTCCTTTCCAATATCTTTGAGAATCTTTGTTGTATGAACTGTGGAGTCTATTATTTAAACAAGATAATATATTGGTTGGAATTTCACCTTTAAAACGGTCTGATAGCACACGATAAGTGGTACTCATTTGCGAATTTTTTAATATACCCTCTGCATCTTTCTTCTCGTCCATTAATTTATATTTAACACCTTCAGAGAGGTACAAAAAATCTTTCATCATTTCTTGTAAATACAAATGAGAAACAATCAAATTAGCGGCTTTAAAACATCTGTTTTGCCATCTATAAAGCTTGTCTAATGCCTCTTTGCGTTCTTCTTGAGTTGGTAAATCGATAAGTATTTGTATTTTTCGAGTGAGTATTAAAGTAGATTT
>NZ_JAOCHX010000123.1:0-613 GCF_029843245.1 Empedobacter sp. GD03739
AAAACATTTTGAGTAGAGAGGTTTACGGCCAAGAGTTTTTTGATTACTTTTTTGCTCTCTTCCCCGAAGGGCATGTGAATACCTATAATTAAAATAGATATGCTATGAATAAAAAAGTGATAGAAAGTACTTTACGTTCATTTTTGTCTTAACACAAAAACGAACCAAAAAAGTCAAGACTGCGATTTTCGACGTTCAATCTTCATTTTACTCTCTAAAAAGATTAAATGACTCGCTATCGCTCACTAATCTTTTTTACGCTTGTTTCAATGGATTGAAACTCGTCTGCAAATCGTATGTCGACTCTAAAATCCGTTATTAAAAAAGGATTTGAGTATTGAAAAAAGAGTTAAAAATCCGACGATTTAGAATCGAAATGCAATTCAACTCTAAATTATTGGAATAAAAAAGTTGAGGTGTTTGAACGAAGTGAGTTATCAACTTTATGGAAATAATTTATTTAGTTGAATCATTGAGAGACTACTGTCGGCATCTTTTTTTGTTTCGTTTTTTGGATGAGCAAAAAAATGAAAGTAAAGAACAAATTTGAAATAAAAAACAAAAAACCCTTTCCCAAAAACAAAGTTGGCGCGATGTACAGGAAAAAGAGTGA
>NZ_JAOCHX010000124.1:0-594 GCF_029843245.1 Empedobacter sp. GD03739
ATGTGTTTCATTAGTTTTAGGACCAAACGGACTATAATCTAATCTCACATCATCTTTATAACTATAGTTTCCTATGTTTGCTACTAGCATAGATGGAATTCTCCATCCATTAGGGCAAGGATCATATGATGACTTATCTCTATAAGGTCTTTGAGCGGCATTACTATTAAAATTATAATTAGCATTTTGAATCAAACCTTTTGAATTGTCAGACCATAAATTTACCTCTGCAATAGCTCCGTTCGAAGAAGAAGTTGTTCCAAACCAATTCACAGGAAGATGGGATCTATTTAAATAATAAGCTTGAGTTGTTGCATTATCATTATTCACATAAATAAGACTTAAAGGATTCTGAACAGATAGTCTTATATTATTCATAATATTAGCAGTAGATAAAGGGACATAAGACATCAAATTCTCTATTTTTTGAGCGTTATTTGTATTTAACGCCATTCTATGTCTAACACGTCCCACACTTCCAGATACTTCGTAAAAATCCATTCCTTTCGATACTAAAGGAGGAATAGGATCTTTTCTTCCCCATTGATACAGAAGTCCATTGTTTCTATTCCATCCTTCTTCTGTAATAGCTCC
>NZ_JAOCHX010000125.1:0-586 GCF_029843245.1 Empedobacter sp. GD03739
AAAATCCATACTCCACGTTACATTTGGATAAATCGGACGTAAAAGCGGCTCTTTAATACTTGCAGGAAGTCTTTTTTTACGTTTATTACGTAGGTTAAGTTTCATCGAAGTATAAATTCGATAAACTCGTTTATGGTTCCAAGTAAAGCCTAAATTTCGTAAACGATAATGCATCATCCAAAAGCCCCAAGTTTGATGCTCGTTAGATAGTGCTATCAATTGAAAACGTATTTTATCATCCTCATCTTTACGTACTTTTTGATAATAAAAAACGGATGTTCTTAAGCTAAATAGACGACAAGCCCTGCGAGAACTTAGTTGATGTTTTGCTTTTGAATACAACACCAATTCTCGTTTTTCACAAGGCGTTATAGCTTTTTTTCGATAACATCTTTTAAAACTACGTTTTCTAAAGTAAGCTCTGCTACAATTTTTTTATATCGGGACAATTGCTTCTCTAGTTCCTTTAATTGAGCTAATTGATGGGCTTCCATTCCGCCATATTTACTCTTCCATTTATAAAAAGTGGGTTGGCTTATTCCATGTTCACGACAAATTTCATTGACTGTTTTGCCTTGATTTTGTT
>NZ_JAOCHX010000126.1:0-518 GCF_029843245.1 Empedobacter sp. GD03739
ATCAAGTGGTAAATTATCAGAAAGGTCTAATATTTTTAGATTTACAATTTGCGCATTTAAACAAATCGTAAACAATGTAAATAAGTAAAATATCTTCTTCATAAATCGATTATTTAAAACTTCTACGAATGTCCATTTTCTCATTCACCGATTTGTTGAATTCAGGAAAAGGTTTTAAACTATAATCATTCACAATTATACTAAAATTCATGTCTAAATCGGTTTTTTCATTTTCTTTTTCATAAGTCACATTCCAAATTGCAGAAGTTTCCTTCAAAACCCAATTCCCTTTATGAGGACGATATTTATAAAAAACTTTTCCTTCACGCAAAAAATTATTGGGAGAAACTTCTTTATCACGATTATAAGATATTAAAGAAAATTCTATCACTGCAAATGTTTTCTTATCAATAATTAAATAATAATCAGTTGAACTCGTTTTCAAGTGAATTTCATAAACAAAAGAATCAGCATATTTTGTTATAGTTAAATTATTTTCTAATAAAGACTTATCATTC
>NZ_JAOCHX010000127.1:0-516 GCF_029843245.1 Empedobacter sp. GD03739
CGGCTTTTCGTTACACACAAAAATGCTCGTTTGTCAATAGGAAATGCCACGCACCCCCGCCACCCAAGAAAGCGGTTGCAGGTTCAGAAAAAGCAAAAGTTTTAAGTAAGGTTCATTGGTGTATTGCGCTAAACCGCTAGTCGCATCACATCGTTCGGTACTCCATTGCAAGCAATTCGTAATCCCTCACTATTGTGCTGCTTGATAGCTTATTAGCCCACACCAATTGGCTCGGTGTAGCAAAACACCCTAAAGGGATGTTCAGCTACAATCCCTCGCCACCTTATTTTAAAGTTGATTTGCTTTTCTCCACCTGCGCAAGTTGCCCCAGTGCGTTCATTCCAGAATAGACACACCAAAATTCACAAAAAAGATAGCAAAGTTAGTGAGTGGTCGTTTTACGTCAAGGTCAAGCCCTTCGGGTTTCTCACAAAATCTCCACCTATACAGGTCGTATTTTGAAAAAAAACCTTGCCCTTAAAACGCCCAATCCTGGAAGAATGGCTTTCTTTTTTT
>NZ_JAOCHX010000128.1:0-510 GCF_029843245.1 Empedobacter sp. GD03739
GTACGACGTTTTTATTTTGTTGTGATAACTAATAAATCTCCATCGAATCTTTTTCCATTCATTTTAGTGTTTAAAGTATTTTCAGTTACAATTTGAACTGATTTTATAGAATTTGGGTCAATTTTAATTTTTTCAACAAGAGAATCATTTATCGGAATTCCATTTAGAACTATTAATTCTATTTTTTTCTTATTCCAGCCTCTTCGTCCATTAGATAAGCTATCTAAATTTATATTTTTAAGCTCAAAGAGTTCGTTTATCTTATTTTGTGAAATATTAATAACTTTTGACTTCTTATCTACAATAATATTTTTGATATTGTCTTTGTCTAAATAAATATTTTCAAGTTGAATTTTTTCATTATCCAAAAGGACTATGTAATTATCGGAATACTTATTAATTATTTTATCCCGATTATAGTTTATTTTATAAGATGAACAGTTATAAAATGTAAAAGCTAATATAATAGAGAATAAGATTTTTATTTTATTCATTTCTTTTAATTTAATC
>NZ_JAOCHX010000129.1:0-509 GCF_029843245.1 Empedobacter sp. GD03739
AGATATAAATGGTTTTATTAATTACTTTGGAACCTTCTCTAACCTTAAAAACAATTCCGTCCATCCAAACGATTAGATAAACAGGTTCTAATGGGCGATTTTGCCAAGCTACGATATCAGAAGTTATAGCATCAGTTATACGTGAAATGGTCGATTGAGAAACGTCAAAATTGTAGACTTCTCTGATCTGTTCTTCAATATCAGAAACGGACATTCCCTTGGCGTAAAGCGACACAATGACGTTTTCTAAGCCTTCAACCATGCTTTTTCGTTTAGGTATCAGCATCGGATTAAAACTAGCATCACGATCTCTAGGAACCTTTATTTCTTCTTCGCCATAACTCGTTTTTATCTTTTTACTAGAATAACCATTACGCACATTTTCTTGCTTGCGTAAATCATGCTTATCGTAATCCAGGTGAGCATCTAACTCACCTTCTAACATTTTTTCAATTCCTCGCTTTTGTAAGTCTTTGAGAAAGTTTTGGAGTTCATCGCCAGTTTTAAAA
>NZ_JAOCHX010000013.1:0-67080 GCF_029843245.1 Empedobacter sp. GD03739
GAAATCTATCAAGAATCAATTGATCAATTAATTGATTTATTGAAAAAACCGACCACCAATCTAAAAGAAAATTATGGTTTACTGGAATCTAGTCCTCTAAAAACTATAATTACAATCAACGAAACTGAAAGTATTTTAGAAATCAATTAAAATTAAGTCAATATTTAAAACAATTAACAATGAAAAACATTTTTATTTTAGGATTAGGTCTTATGGCTTCGCTAGCATTTGGACAAGTAGATAAAATTTACAAACATTCTGGTGAGATTATCGAAGGTCAGATTAAGCGTGTGGGAGAATTTACGGTAGAATATACGTATGATGGAGAAGATGCTATACAGTCTTTGAGTAAATATTCTGTTAATAAAGTATTTTACGGGAAAAGCACTCGTATTGAGGATGTTTCTGATAAAATTGAAATTACTGACGATAAAGATTGGGGGAAAGTGATTATTTTGGAAGATAAATCTTTGGTTGCAGGTTTGAAAAAAGGAGATGATTTAAAATCTAAAACAGGTATGATTAACTTCCGAACTGGAAATGGAAAAGATGAGCGTGCAGAAAAAGTTTTAAAACAACAAGCTGCAGAAGTTAGATGTCCATTTATTCTATTATTATCTGATAAAATGACAGGTAAATCGGCAAAGAAAACAGGAAGTTGCTACAAGTATCAGTAATAGGATTACTAAGAACTTTTAACTATATAATGTACTATTAATTATTTGACAAATAAGTCGTGGTAACTCGCGGCTTATTTTCTTTTAAAAAATGAACAAAGAAATAGTGTATTCACGAAAACGCAAACGAACTACAAATTTTGGTTCAAAAAAAAAAATTACTTAGATATTTTGATTGTTGTTTCAATTATTATTGTCACAATCTCAGTTATAATCAACTATTTGAATTAATTTTTTAGAAATACTCGCTACTACTTCACTTTACTTTTGATCCACTTCGCAACGGGTTTCTCAAAATATTCAAACGTTAATGCACTTAAAATTAAAGCAATTACAAAATAAATTCCAATTTTCTGAAAATCATTGATTTTAGGTAAATATTGATTTCCATATTTTATCACAATCATATGAATCATGTAAAACGCAAAACTGATTTCACCTAAATAAACCAGAATTTTGTGTTGAAGTATTTTCGAAAAGAAACCTTTTTGTAAAGCAAAAATTAGGACAATTCCAACCATCGGAATCCAATAATAAATTCCATAACGAAAAGCTCTCGCAACATCATTGTGGAAGTAAAAAAAGATTGCCAAAACCGTAATTGCAGCGATTTCTATTAAAGTTCCTCTCGAAAAATTGATAGGCGTATCTTTTATCTTTTTATAGATTTGACAGGTAATAATTCCTAAAATAAAATCGAAACTGCGAACAATTGGATTGATGTAAAAAATCGCTTTTTCCAATTTCATATTTGTTCTGAAATAAGGTTCTGCAAAAATAATAATCGGAATAATTAGTAATAAAATATATTTCAGTTTCGGGAATTTATGCAACCAAATCACATAAAAAGGAAACATCAAATAGAAAAATAATTCGGTCGAAATACTCCAGGAAACGTTATTAATAGAGAAATAAAAATCTTTTACCGGAATATAAGATTGCAATAAAAATAAGTTCGCACCTGCAATATCCCAATGAAAATAACCTTGCCAAACATTGATGATAACAAATGGTAACATGACACAAAAGGTTAGGACATGAAGTGGATAAATTCGAGCAATTCGCGCGATATAAAACTTCTTTTTATCAAAATTTGGATTGTCGATGACTTTCTTTTCGTAATTAAGCGCTATAACAAATCCGCTTAAAATAAAGAAAAAACCAACACCAAGATAACCTTCGAAAAAGACGTTATTTTTTAGATAATTATACCAAGCTAAATCAGTTTTTACAAACGTTAAATGGCTTAAGAAAACGACAAAAGCAAAGAAAAAACGTAAAGAAGTTAAGCTATTTAGCATTAGTCAATAATTTTAATTTCCATTTGATAATATTCGTCAAACATGCGAATAAATTCTTCCAATTTACTTTCTCTTACCGAAATTGTAAACATACATTTATCAGAAAAATGTTTGTCTTTAATCTCTCCAGAAATACGATCGACATTGCGTTCTACAATTCCTTGTTGATCATAGTTAAAAACCATTTTCACACGTTTTGAAACAAATTTTTCTACAATATTTGCTTCTTCTAACACAACTTGTGCCGCATATTTATAGGCTTTTACCAAACCAGGAATTCCTAATTTTGTTCCGCCAAAATAACGTACAGAAACAATTAAAACATTGGTGATTTCGCTTGATAAAATTTGATTATAAATTGGTAAACCAGCCGAACCACTTGGCTCTCCGTCATCATTTGCACGATGATTTTTACCATCAATTCCAAGAGCGTAAGAGTAACAATGATGATTAGCGTCGGGATGAATTTCGCGCAATTGATCCAAATAAATTTTGATGTCATCTTCATTTTCAACTGGATAAGCAAAATTAATAAACTTACTACCCAATTCTTTGAAAATTACATCTTCCACCGCTTTCTCGATTGTACGATAATTATCCGTCATGTTGTATTGAAAAGTAGCGCAAAGATAGTTTAAATAGTACTTTTAAAGAAAAAAGGTTTTATATTTATGAGTGATGAAAAAAATTATGAATGAATTTGAATGATAAAGTAATTTTAAATACTTTTTTAGGAAAACAGAATACAAATGATTTAAAAGATGGAAATCATTATTAGATTTTAATTGGAGAAAGTGGAAAAGTTATTGAAATAAATAATGATTTATTTGAAGGAAGAGTTTTAGTGTTATTTGATAAAGATTTAGATGAATTAAATCTGTAATAATCATAATCTTTCAAAAACTCTCTTTGGATATTAGAAACTGATTTAATAATTGATAAAAGGTAATAAAAAAAGAACCTCATTTCTAAGGCTCTTCAATTTCTATTCTATTTTCGAAAATATTTAATTCATCATTCAAAAAGCGATGCTTTTCAGTTCGAGTTCCTTTCAGTCGAGGAGCTAAAATTCCTTCATTCCAAATAGTATCCGAACTCAAAATTCGTGCTTCATCCCACAAATCAGCATCAATAAAATGTTGTATGGTATCACTTCCACCTTCAATAATCAAGGATTGAATATTGTTTTCGTACAAATAATCCATTACTTGCGGCAATATTTTTTGTGTAAAATCTAATTGAACAAGTTCTAAATTTTCTTCAGAACAATTTTCAATCGAATTGAAAATTACAGTAGGTTGTGTTTGATCAAATAAATGGAAACTTCTCGGAATCGCTAAGTTTTTGTCAATCGCAATTCTCAACGGATTATTTCCTTCCCATAATCGCGTGTTAAGTTGCGGATTATCAATTAAAGCTGTGTTTTTTCCAACCAAAATAGCTTGTTCTTCTGTTCGCCATTTATGCACTAATTGCTTTGTATATTGGTTTGTAATCCATAATTGTACATCATCGCGTCCCATGTATCCATCTTCTGTTTGTGCCCATTTTAAGATAATATATGGACGTTTTTTCTGATGAAAAGTGATAAAACGTTTATTAAGTTTGATGCATTCTTTTTCCAAAACACCTAAAGTTACATCAACACCATTTTTCAGCAAACGCAAATAACCTTGTCCATTTACTTTCGCAAAAGGATCTAGAGTTCCGATTACTACTTTTGGAATCTCTTTTTCTATAATCAAATCCGCGCAAGGAGGTGTTTTTCCATGATGTGAACAAGGTTCTAACGTAACATATAACGTAGATTCTTTTAATAATTCTTGATTTTTAACCGAATTAATTGCGTTCACTTCGGCGTGTGGTCCACCATATTCTGACGTAAAACCTTCGCCTATAATTTTGTTGTTATGTACAATAATAGAACCAACAAACGGATTAGGATATGTTGTTCCTAACCCGTTTGTTGCAATTTGTATACAACGAGCCATATATTGCTCATCGATAGATTGTTGTGTCATGCCCAAAAATTATGCATTAAAATCAATATTGAATAATGTTTTCAGTTTGATTTCTGCTTCAATTAATTTTTTACGTTTATCGTCAATTTGCTTGTAAACATCTTTTAAAAAAGGATTGTTCTCATTTGCATTCGAAAAGAAATGTACATTATTATCCAATTGATTAATCTCTTTTTCTAAATCCTCAATTATTTTACGTGTTTTTCTAATCTCATCATCCAATAAATTTCCATTATTTCCAGATTTTACTTTATTGACAAATGATTTCAACTTATAATCGCTCAATTCATTTTTAGAAAGATTTAAAGCATCTAATTTTTTGTGGTAAACATCTGTAAATTCTTGATTGATTGAAATTTTTTCTGATGGAACTTTTCCTAAATTTGTCCAATTATGTTGAATTTCTTCTAATTGTTTCAACGCCTCATCTTTGTCTTCAGAAATCGTTTGATTTTTGAAATCGTTTAAGAAAGCTTGTTTCTTTTCGAAATTTAGTTCCAATTTTTGATTCGCTTGTTCGTGACGTTTTTTGTAACGATCAAAGAATTGATTACATGTATCTTTGAATTCTTTCCAGATTTTGTCTGAATTTTTTCTTGGAACATGACCAATTTTTTTCCAATCATTTTGGATTTTTTTAATCACTTGTACAGAAGCATTCCAATCCGTGCTTTCCGTATGTTGTTTTGCAATTTCTAACAAAGCTAATTTCTTTTCAAGATTCAGTTGTTGCTCTGATTTTAGATTTTTATAGAAATCATTTTTGATGTGATTAAATTGTCTTGTCACTTCTTTGAAAGCTTCCCAAGTTGCAGAATTTTTATCTTTCGGAACACGTCCAATTGTGATAAAGTTCTCACGCAAAGAGTTTATTTCAGAAATAGCTTTTTGCCAATCGCCATGCGATTTTGTTGTTGCTTGCTCAGAAATTTCTTTGATACGAGTAATAATTTGATTCTTCTTCTCTAAATTATCTTTTTGCTCTTGTTTTATTTTTTCATTCAATTCACCTTTACGGTCATGAATTTTATTTGTTAATTCTTTGAATTTTTGCCACGTTGGTTCACGCAAATCTTCTTGTACAGGAACGGCTTCTTCTTTCCATAAACGATGCAAATATTGCAATTCATTCAAGGCTTTTTGCACGTTTTGCTCTCCAATTAATTCTTCTGCACGTTTGATAATCGATTGACGAACTTCAAGATTATGTGCATAATCTAATGTTTGCAATTCCTTATTCATATCCAAATACGTGTAGAAATTATCTAAATGGAAAAAATAATTTTTGAATACATTTTCAGCATTTTTGCTCGGAATTCTTCCTGCATTGTGCCAACGAGTTTTTAACTCACGAAATTTCTTGAACATTGCCGCCGAAGAATCACTTGGTTCTTGATACAAGGCTTTCAATTCGTCAATAATTTCTAAACGTTCTTTTAAATTATCAGATTCCTTTTTTTCGTTTTCTTTATGAAAAACTGCTAATTGATTTTTAAAATCGTTGTAAACAGCGTTAAATTTTGCTCTAAAAGATGTTTCGTATTTAAAATCTAATTCATCACCACCTTCACTTAAGAAAGCTTCTTTTTTCGCAGCTTCATCTTCTTCTAATTTAGCTTTGAATGCATCACGAATTTGATTAAAATGCTCGCGAATCTCTTGAACGTCATATTTACTTAATAGATTTTTTGCTTCGTTAATCAAAACATCAAAACTAAATGTTTCGTAATCTTTGAACGAAATATCGCTTATTTTTTCTTGGTTCGTTAACTCTTCCGTTTTGTAAGATTCCGTGTTAGAGTCGTTTGTAGTTGCAGGTTTAGGTAATTGTTCTCCGTCTGCATTTTGCAGGTTATCCATTTCAGTATTCATAAGAAATTAAGTTTTGTTTCTCAAATCTAATAAAATTTGAGGACAATATCAAGTCTATTTTGTACGATTATTCCAAATTTCCCAAGCTTTTTCGGCTTGTAGAACCAACATTTCGTGACCATTTTTTATTTTGGCTCCGTTTTGTTGACCATTTTCTAAAAATTTTGTCAATGGTGGATTGTAAATCAAGTCGTACAATAGATGATTTTCGTTAATAAATTGATAGGGTAGAAGTGGAGCGTTTTCAATAGTTGGAAAAGTACCAACTGGAGAACAATTCACAATAATTTGATGATTATGAATGATTTCTTTATTTAATTCATCATAAGAATAATGATTTTCGGTTTTTGTTCTCGAAACAATTTTATAGTCAATTTTCAATAAATTAAGAATATAAAAAACCGCTTTTGCAGCGCCTCCATTTCCTAAAACCAACGCTTTTTTGTGATGAGGTTCTAAAAGAGGTTCTATCGAATGATGAAAACCGTAACAATCTGTATTATGTCCGATTCGTTTTCCATCTTTTATTAAAACGGTATTTACCGCACCAATTGCTTTGGCTTCTGGCGATAATTCGTCCAAAAGTGGAATGATTTCTTGTTTGTAAGGAATTGTGACATTAAAGCCCACTAAACCTTCGGTTTCGAATACTTTTTCTACTTCATCGATTTGCTGTAAATCAAAAACATTGTAGACAGCGTCTACAATGTTCTCGTTTTTAAATTTTTCAGCAAAATAAGATTTAGAAAATGAATAAGAAATATTTCTTCCGATTAATCCAAATTGTCTCATTCTTCTGTTTTATTTTTATTGAATTGAGCTTTCACGATTCGGATAATCAACGGCATATTCGCCAATAATATAATTCCGAAAATGAATTTCTCTAAATTATTTTTTACAATGTCAAACTGACCTAATGTGTGTCCCAAAAGCGAAATAACGCCAACCCAAAGCACCGCACCTATAAAACTATAGGTAATAAATGTGCGATAATTAAGGTTTGTAACACCACAAATAAATGGAATTATAGTACGAACAACAGGCATAAAACGAGCAATAATAATTGCTTTTTTACCATTTTCGTTAAAAAATTCTGTTGCTTTTTCGATATGTTTCTTTTTAAGAAACCATGAGTCTTTTCGTCCTAAAATCCAACCGCCAAATTTTCGTCCAACATAATAATTTACGTTATCACCAAGAATTGCTGCAACCATCAGTAATGGAATAATATATTCGATATGCAAATGGTTTTGGTCATCGCTTGCAGCAATCATTCCAATCGAAAATATTAGTGCGTCTCCAGGTAAAAAAGGCATTAAAAATGACATGATAATTAAACCAGTTTCGGCGAAAATTATCAGGAATAAAATAACATATATCCAATAACCGTAATTATTGATAATGTCCATTAATACCTTGTCTGGGCGTTGAACAAAATTGGTGATAAACTCAATAATAGATTGCATTTTTTATTTTTTAAGCTCTAATTATATCAGCTCCAATAGCACGTAAACGTACATCGATATCTTCGTAACCACGGTCAATTTGATCGATATTATGAATAACAGTTTTTCCTTTCGCAGAAAGTGCAGCAATCAATAAAGACATACCGGCACGAATATCTGGCGAAGTTAATTCAGCTCCTTTCAACGGAGTTTCGTGATTAAGACCAATTACTGTTGCACGGTGCGGATCACATAAAATAATTTGCGCGCCCATATCGATTAATTTATCCACGAAGAATAAACGAGATTCGAACATTTTTTGGTGGATCAAAACGCTTCCTTTTGCTTGAGTGGCAATTACCAAGATAATTGATAATAAATCTGGTGTAAATCCTGGCCAAGGCGCATCAGAAATTGTTAAGATAGAACCGTCAATAAAACGCTCGATTTCGTAATGTTCTTGAGCTGGAATATAAATATCGTCATCGCGACGTTCTAATTTGATTCCTAATTTTCTGAAAAAATCTGGAATAACACCTAAATTTTCCCACGAAACATTTTTGATTGTTAATTCAGATTTTGTCATTGCTGCTAAACCAATCCAAGATCCAATTTCGATCATATCTGGTAAACATGTATGTTCAGTTCCGCCTAATTTCTCAACTCCTTCAATCGTTAAAAGATTAGAAGAGATTCCAGAAATTTTAGCACCCATTCTGTTCAACATTTTACACAATTGTTGAATGTAAGGCTCGCATGCAGCGTTGTAAATAGTTGTTGTTCCTTTCGCCAAAACTGCAGCCATAATAATATTTGCAGTTCCTGTTACAGAAGCTTCTTCTAATAACATATACGAACCTTGCAATCCGTTTTCATCTACTTCTACACCATAGAAATCTTCGTCTGGATTGAAGCGATATTTTGCTCCTAACGCAAAGAAACCTTCGAAGTGCGTATCTAAACGACGACGCCCAATTTTATCTCCTCCAGGTTTCGGCATAAAAGCTTCTCCGAAACGAGCTAAAAGTGGTCCCATTAACATGATTGATCCACGTAATGCAGCACCATCTTTACGAAATTGTTTTCCTTTTAAATAATCTAATCGTAATTCGTCGGCTTGGAAAGTAAAATCTCCTTTTCCATTTTTTTGTGTTTTTACGCCTAAATCACCCAAAATTTCAATCAAACGATTGACATCTCGGATGTCTGGAATATTTTTAACACGAACTTGTTCATTGGTTAATAAAACCGCACATAAAATTTGTAGTACTTCATTTTTAGCACCTTGCGGAGTAATTTCTCCTTTCAAAGGTTTCCCTCCCTTTATTTGAAATGTAGCCATTTAGTTGTATTAAATAGTTTTGATTTAACCTTTATTGTTTCGAACGTTTTGGTTTCGATTGTTGTTATTTTGATTATTTCGGTTATTGTTGTTTTGACGATTATTCGAATTTTGGTTATTATTTCGATTGTTGTTATTTTGATGATTACGATTATTGTTTTGGTAACTTCTATTGTTTTGATTGTTGTTTGAATGATTATTATTCGAATTTAAACGATCAGGAGAAACCAAATGATCATCAACTTTTCTCAAATCAATTTTACCATCAGATAATTCGTACAAATGATTAAAAATAACTTGATCATCAACAGTATCTTTATTCCAAAGTAAATAACATTTTTTCATGTGATTGGCAATCGCAAAGTACAAACCTTCGCGTTTTTCGCCTTCTTCCCACGTTACAGCAACATCAATCATTTTACGAATATTGTTTCCGTAATATCTGTATTTATAGATGCTTTTTGGATATTCTACTTTATTTGGTTTACTATTTACCGTATCTTTTTTTGTCGGAATTGGATAAGGAGATTTTACATCCAAATCAAATTCTGCCATGATAAAAAGTTGATCCCAAAGTTTATGTTGAAAATCTGGTACATCGCGCAAGTGAGGATTTAATTCTCCCATTACTTCAATTATAATTTCGGCAAATCCGTTGCGTTCTGTTTCGTCTGTTATTGTTTTACAATGATTTACCATTTCTTGAATATGACGACCATATTCTGGAATAATCAATTGCGAACGAAGTGTATTATATTCCATTAAATTTTCTAATGTATTGGTTACAAATTTACAAAATTCTATCCGATTATTTGGGTAGAAAAGGTGTATTGATTGCTAATTTTTTATTAAATTTTATTCCTTAAAAAACGATTATAGTCGGAAGAAGATAAACCGTAAAACAAGATTTTGTCTATTCAATTCAAAATAGTTGAAAATCTTTATCACCAAGGAAAATTAAGTTAAAACCTTTTGGTTGTCAACAAATATAGTATTTTCTTTTAATAAAAAGTAAATTTGGGTTTTTGTTTGAATGATTTAAATGAATATATTTTTAATTTAAACTTTATCCTCAAATTACACGCATTCAACGTATCTTTAGGGCAATTAAACAATAAATTATGAAAATAAAGTCGATAATAGCACTTTTTTTTCTCGCTACCACTTTTACTTTTGCTCAAACAAAACAGATTTTAATTGAAAATGTTAGAATTTTAGATCATCAAACTCAAGCATTAACATCGCCGATGAATGTTTTGGTTTCTGGGCAAAAAATTGAAAAAATTAGTTCTGCAAAAATTTCTTCACCTAATCAAGACGTTGTAAAAATTAATGGAGGAGGAAAAACGTTGATGCCAGGTTTGATAGATGTTCATGTACACATGGTATTTGGTTCATTGACGATGGCGCAAATGATGTCGCCAGATATGTCCGAAGAAATGTTAATGAATAAGGTTGGCGAAGCTTCCCACAAAATGTTGATGCGTGGTTTTACGAGTGTTCGTGATGCTGGTGGGCCAATTTTTCCCTTGAAATTAGCCATCGATAAAGGTAAAGTTGCAGGGCCTAGAATTTGGCCTTCGGGTGCAACGATTAGTCAAACAGCTGGTCACGGAGATTTTAGAACTCCTGATGAACGTTCGCGTCGTTTTTTTGGTAAAGCATCTCGTGCAGAGGAATTAGGAGCTACTTTTATTGCTGATGGAAGAGATGAAGTTTTGACTGCAACAAGAGAGAATTTACGTTTTGGTGCGAGTCAAATCAAATTAATGGCAGGTGGAGGAACGTCTTCTGCTTATGATCCGATTGATGTTACACAATATACTTTTGACGAAATGAAAGCTGCAGTTGATGCTGCTGAAGATTGGGGAACGTATGTAATGGTACATGCCTATACGCCGAGAGCTGTGCAACGTGCTGTGGAAGCAGGAGTGAAGTCAATTGAGCATGGTCAAATGTTAGATGAAGAAACATTAAAAATTCTTGCCAAAAAAGGAGTTTGGTTAAGCCTTCAAAATTTGATGGATAATAATGAAAACATGGACGAGCAGCGAAAAGAAAAACGTAAACCAGTTTTGGATGGTCAAGATAAAGTTTGGCCTTTAGCAAAAAAACTTGGTGTGAAGCTTGCATGGGGAACGGATTTCTTGTTTGAACCTGAGTTGAATGATGATCAAAATAGTTACATATTACGTCTTCAAAAATGGTTTACAAATGCCGAAATTTTAAAGATGGTTACGCAAGATAATGGAGAATTGTTGCAATTATCTGGTTTAAGAAGTCCATATCCAGGGAAATTAGGTGTTGTAGAAGAGAAAGCTTTAGCAGATTTGATTTTGGTTGATGGAAATCCGTTGAAAGATTTATCATTAATAGCTAATCCTGATAAAAACTTTTTAGTGATTATTAAAGATGGTCAGATTTATAAGAATACAATTAAAACTAAAAAGTAAAATTATTGTACATCATAAAAAAAACGAGGTTAATTTTTATTTACCTCGTTTTTTTAGTTATAAAAATTAGAAATTTTAGATCTTATTTATCGGCTTGAAATTTGTTGAAAAAGTCAATGGTTTGTTTATAAAAATGTTGATTTTGAATAAGTAAAACTGTAAATTAATAATTAAATCTTAATAAAAATGTCAATACCAGAGAATGTTTATTATAGAGTAATTCTTCCAGAAGATGAGATTATAGCTACTTTACTTATTGTCCATGGTATGCAAGAACATAGTGGGCGATATGAAAATTTTGCAAAGTATTTGGCTGACAAAGGAATTCTAGTTTTGTTATATGATCATTTAGGACATGGAAGAACAGCTAAAATAGAAGAAGATTACAGTTTTTTCTGCTTAGATAATCCAAAAGAAAATTTAATAAAGACGGCAAAAGATTTAGCTAAATTGTTAGAGAATGAATACCCTTTATTACCACATTTTATTTTGGGGCATTCAATGGGATCGTTTATAACACGTTGCCTACTTCAAGAATATGGAAATCATTTTGATGGTGCTATAATTATGGGAACAGGAGGTAGAATTCCTGGAATTAAATTATTGAGTAGTTTTTTAAGTATTCTAAATAAATTGATTCCTCATAAAAGAAGTCAATTACTTAATACTATTTTTTCAAAATCGAATAATAAACATTTTCAAAATGAAGAAAATTTTCATGAGACTAATTGGCTTAGTTTAGATGAGTTAAATCGTTTAAATTTTCTGAAAGATCCTCTTTGCGGAATACCTTTCACTGTTAACGGTTTTTATACTTTGATTAATTTAAATATACAAGCAACAAAAAAGAATTGGGCAAAAGCTATACCGCAATCTTTACCTATTTATTTTGTGAGTGGAGCAGATGATCCAATTGGTGATTTTGGTAAAGGAGTTTTGCAATCGTATAAAGATTTAAAGCAAAATGGATTTCAACATGTAACAATGAAATTATATCCAAACTTGAGACATGAAATATTGAATGAATCTATTAAAGAGCAAGTTTATCAAGATATTGTAGATTGGTTAATGGTTTTGATAAATCATAAAAAAATAGAGCAAAAAGACGTTTAATAAATCTTTTTGCTCCAAAAAAATTATTCTCCTAAAAGAACACCAGAAACATTCCAATAACTGAAACTATTTCCTTCAGGTTTTCCTTGCGGAATTTTCACTTGTATGCTATGTTTTCCAGCTTTCAAATCTCCTAAATTAATAAAATATGGATTTGTAATTGTTCCTGGACACCAATTAGAACGGCTATAATCGGATGATGACAAACCATTATCAAAATTACCAGAAGCTGGATTGTAAGCGCGATAAGAACCACAATCTTGTCTCCAAGGAACTATATTAAATACTTTTTGTCCATCAAGAAAAATACTATTTTCTTTTGGAACAAATTCATCTCCATTTTCCCAACCGCCATGTCCAGTTGTTGTAAAACGCAATTTAGCATTGTTGTAATCTTCTTTCAACGTGAATTCTACTGTAAAACCATTCGGATTTTCGAATAAAGTAGGGTATTCTTGTCCAGCCATTTCCATCACATTTGCAGTGTTGAAAATTGGTAAAGCCTTTTTAATTGGCATTGTTGTAGAACCTGATGGATGAACAGAAATATTGGCAGAAATAATATGTCCGCCTTGATCATAATTTCCAATAAAGAAACCGATTAAAACCTCTTGATTAGATAATAAACCTTGGAATTCTGTGATTTCTTGACGATATTTTGCTTCGGTTTCCCAAGTTTGATTTTTTAATTGAATATGATTGAATTTTTTGATTCCAAAAGGTGTGAAAAATCGCATTAATTCTATCGTTGGTGAATAATTTTCAGTTAAAAAATAACCTTGATATTTTTTATTATTTGCTGATGTATAAATTGGTAATTGATTGATTCCTTTTTGTAAACCATCCATAAATGTAATTTTAGAATCACGTGGAATCAAAAATACAGAACCTGTTCTATCGTAAGCATCACCATTTGATTGTTGCGAAACATTTAAGAAAACTTGGCTTCCTACTTTAATTTGAGGAATTTTAATTTTTCGAATTACAACAGTTCCATTTGCAAAGCGATAAATTGAATCATTTGACGAAAAATCTTTACTAAAATTAACTTGTTGATGTGATAAAAGCGGAATATCGACAAATTTACTTTTCCAAATAATATCTTTATATGTCAATAAATCAACTCGATTTTGATGCAATTCTTTTTGAATAAATTGACTTGGAATCAAATCTTTTTCGCGTTCTATTTTTGAAGCTCGAATCGTTGAATTATTATTTCGAGTAAGTTCTAACACAAAACCTAAATTCATTCCAACCATTGTAGGAGAGGCATTCAAGTCCATATTGTCCACAAACCAAACGTCTATTGTATTCGAATTGATATTTGTCGTCGCTTTTTTACAACGTAAACCTAAAATTCGTTTTGTTTCTTTAGAAATCGTGAAAACTGATTTATTAAACGCGACAGAATCATTTGTAATGATAGAATTAGTCGGGTCAAATTGTGTAATCAAGGAAATAATTGATGGATTTGTTTTGGTATAATAAAACATTTCATCAGGATAATTTGAAGAATTACTAAAACTTTGTTGCTTTCCAATAACGGTTTCTTTTATATTCGCAATAACTTGTATGGGATTGCTTTCTTCCACTTTCTTTCCATTCGAAAAGCGTTCATACGTAATTTTGTAGGTTTCCTGTGCGTCAAGAACAATAGCCTGAATACAAAAAATGATAAGTAGAATTGATTTCAATTTCATGTGTGATAAATAAAAAAGGTTTACAAACGAATTGTAAACCTATAAAAATATCTGATTGTATGAAAAAATATCTTATACAAAAGCATTAATTCCTGTCACATCAGCGCCAGTAATCAATAAATGGACATCATGCGTTCCTTCGTAAGTGATTACAGACTCCAGGTTTGCAGCATGTCGCATCATAGGGAAATCGCCTACAATTCCCATTGCACCGATAATTTGACGAGATTCTCGCGCAATATCAATAGCAATTTTTACATTGTTGCGTTTTGCCATAGAAATTTGTTCAGGCGTTGCTTTATTTTCGTTTTTCAACGTTCCTAATCGCCAACATAATAATTGTGCTTTCGTGATTTCTGTAATAAATTCAGCTAATTTTTTTTGTTGCAATTGATAAGAAGCAATTGGTTTTCCAAATTGTGTTCGTTCTAATGAATATTTCAAAGCAGATTCATAACAATCAATTGCAGCGCCAATTACACCCCAAGAAATTCCGTATCGAGCAGAATTTAAACAAGATAATGGTCCACGTAGACTCTTTACGTCTGGTAAAATTTGAGATTCTTCAATCTTTACATTTTCGAAAACTAATTCACCTGTTTTTGAAGCTCTTAATGACCATTTATTCAATGTTTCTGGCGTTGTAAAACCTTGCATACCGCGTTCTACAATAACTCCACGAATTTTTCCTTCTTCATCTCTTGCCCAAACAACTGCAATATTACAAATTGGTGAATTTGTAATCCACATTTTTGCTCCATTTAAGATATAATGATCACCATTTTTAGTCAAACGAGTTTCCATTCCGCCAGGATTTGAACCGTGATTTGGTTCAGTTAATCCAAAACTTCCAACGAATTCTCCTGAAGCTAATTTTGGTAAATATTTGCGTTTTTGTTCTTCTGATCCAAAAGAAAAAATTGGATACATCACCAACGAAGATTGTACAGATGCAGCAGAACGAACAGCCGAATCGCCACGTTCTAATTCTTGCATGATTAATCCATACGACATTTGGTCCAAGCCAGCGCCTCCATATTCTTCTGGAATATACGGTCCTAAAGCACCAATTGCGCCTAATTTTTTCATTAAATCTGGAATATCTTTATGATGTTGAGCAGCATCATCTATCACAGGTTTTATTTCGTTGTCCACAAAATCTCGAACAGATTGACGAATTAATTTATGTTCTTCGGTTAATAAATCATCAATCTTAAAATAATCTGTAGTTGAATTCATTTTATGCGGTTTTATTTTATTAAATCTAACGATTATTCATTAAATTAAAAATTATTCTGAATAATATTTATTAAAAATTTTAATTTATGAAACTTTTGACTAATTTAGGTAAAAGTTAAAACACAAAATAACACAAAAAAATGATAGAAAACGAATTAAAAGAATTAGGTATTTCTTCCGAAAATCTCGGAACATCAACAGGAAATACTTGGTTTGGAAAAGGTGAAGAGCTTTCTTCTTACTCGCCAGTAGACGGAAAATTGATTGGAAAAGTTAAATCATCAACAAAAGATGATTATGAAGAAGTGATAAAAAAAGCGCAAGTTGCTTTCAAAGAATGGCGAATGATTCCTGCTCCGAAACGTGGAGAGATTGTGCGTCAATTTGGAGAGAAACTTCGTGAAAAAAAGGCTTCTTTGGGAAAATTAGTTTCATATGAAATGGGGAAATCTTATCAAGAAGGTTTAGGTGAAGTGCAAGAAATGATCGATATCTGTGATTTTGCGGTTGGATTATCTCGTCAATTATATGGTTCGACAATTCATTCGGAAAGACCGCTGCATCGCATGTACGATCAATATCATCCGCTTGGAATTGTAGGGGTGATCTCTGCGTTTAATTTTCCAGTTGCGGTTTGGTCTTGGAATACGTGTTTAGCGATGGTTTGTGGCGATGTTGTTATTTGGAAACCAAGTGAAAAAACGCCTTTATGTGCAGTTGCATGTCAGCATATTTTAGCAGAAGTTTTAAAAGCAAATAATATTTCAGAAGGAGTTTCTTCTTTGGTGATGGGAGATAAAACAATTGGAGAATTGATTGCACAAGATTCTCGTGTGGCTTTGGTTTCTGCAACAGGTTCTACGCGAATGGGAATTGAAGTGAATAAAGTGGTTGCGGCTCGTTTGGGTAAAACAATTTTAGAATTAGGTGGAAATAATGCGATTATTGTTACACCAGATGCTGATCTAAAAATTATGTTGACTTCGGCTGTTTTTGGTGCAGTTGGTACGGCTGGACAGCGTTGTACAACAACAAGAAGATTGATTGTTCACGAATCTATTTATGATAAGGTAAAAGAATCGTTAGTAAATGCTTACAAACAGATAAAAATAGGTAATCCGTTGGATACAACAAATCATGTTGGTCCGTTGATTGATAAACATGCGGTTGAAATGTATTCAAAAGCATTAGAAAAAATTAATGAAGAAGGAGGAAAGATTATCGTTGAAGGAGGAATTTTAGAAGGAAATGGTTTTGAAAGCGGTTGCTATGTAAAGCCTGTAATTGCTGAGGTTGAGAATCATTTCGAAATTGTTCAACACGAAACTTTTGCTCCAATTTTATATTTAATCAAATATTCTGGAGATGTGTTAAATGCAATTGAAATTCAGAATAATGTGGCACAAGGTTTATCGTCTTCTATTATGACAAATAATCTTCGTGAAGCTGAATTATTCTTGAGTCAGCAAGGCTCTGATTGTGGAATTGCAAATGTAAATATCGGAACTTCTGGAGCTGAAATTGGCGGCGCTTTCGGTGGAGAAAAGGAAACTGGAGGTGGGCGTGAGTCAGGTTCGGATGCTTGGAAAGCGTATATGCGACGACAAACGAATACAATTAATTATTCGACAGAAGTGCCATTGGCGCAAGGAATTAAGTTTGATTTTTAAAAATTTACAGAGATGAGTACAGTACACGAAAGATTAGCAAAACATATATTGGCAGATGGATATCCGATTGTAATGGATATGGATAAGTCGCATGGATCCTATGTTGTAGACGAAAATGGCATTGAATATTTGGATTTATTTTCAATGTTTGCTTCGACTGCGATTGGTTATAATCATCCACATTTGATGGCGAAAATAGATTTTTTAGGTCGAAATGCAGTTAATAAACCTGCGATGTCAGACATTTATACAAAAGATTATGCCGATTTAATTGATACATTTGAGCGTGTTGCGATGCCGAAAGAATTGCAATATTTATTCTTTATTTCTGGAGGAACATTGGCAGTAGAAAATGCACTAAAAACGGCTTTTGATTGGAAAACAAGATTAAATTTTTCGAAAGGAATTGAGAAAGAAGCAAGTGATGTCATTCATTTTAAGCAAGCGTTTCATGGACGTTCTGGTTACACATTATCGCTAACGAATACGAAAGATCCTCGTAAATACGAATATTTTCCAAAGTTTGATTGGCCAAGAATTGAAAATCCAAAACGAATTTATCCTGTTACAGAAGATAATTTATGCAAGGTTGTTGAGGCTGAAAAACGTGCGATTGAACAAATTGAAAATGCTTTAGAAACACGCAAAAATAAAGTTGCTTGTATTATTATTGAGCCGATTCAAGGTGAAGGAGGAGATAATTATTTTCGAAAAGAATTCTTTCAGAAATTGAGAGAAATTTGTGATAGAGAAGAGATTTTATTGATTTTTGATGAGGTACAAACAGGAATGGGAATGACTGGTAAAATGTGGGCTTTTCAGCATTATGATGTGATTCCTGATGTGATTTCGTTTGGAAAGAAAACACAAGTTTGTGGAATTTTAGCGAATAAAGAAAAGTTAGATCAAATTCCGAATAATGTTTTCAAGGAATCAAGCCGTATTAATTCGACTTTTGGTGGAAATTATATCGATATGTTGCGTTTCAAATTAATTTTAGAAGTGATTGAACAAGAAAAATTAGTTGAAAATGCGGAAGAGAAAGGAAAATATATTTTATCAAAATTGAATGAAATCGCAAAAGAAACGAAGAAAATTCATTCGATTCGTGGATTAGGATTGTTCATTGCGTTTGATTTTTCATCAGATTTGGATCGTTCAGAATTCATCAAAACATGTTTCGAAAATCATATGATTATTCTTCCTTGTGGTGAAAACTCGGTGCGAATGCGTCCTCATCTCAATATTTCCGAAGAAGATACCAATAAAGCAATAGAAATTATTAAATTAGCATTAAAATAAACAGCAAAAGCAACCAAACAAAGGTTGCTTTTTTAATTTTGTAAAAGATAAAACTAAAGTATGATAGATTCTTTTTTCTTCGATTTTGACGGAACATTACAAGGTTTTGAAAACCATGAAATCAGTGATTCGACAATCGAAGCGTTGAAATTATTGAAACAAAAAAACAAAAAAATATACATCGCAACAGGACGAAATATGGTGGATATGCCTGAGCATATTTTTGATTATGGTTTTGATGGTTACATCAATAATAATGGAGGAATGTGCTCCGACGAAAACCGTCAATCATTTTTTGTAGATTACATCAACCCTAATGATATAGAGGCTTTGTTACAATATGATGATGAAAATCCTTTCTCATTTTCGTATATGACGAAAGAAGCGTTTAGTATCAATCGTGTGAATGAGAATGTAGAAAAATCGTTTGCTTATTTTGGAATGGAACTTCCAGAAGTGGTTGATCCTCGAACTTTGCCGAAAGATAATATTATGCAAATGAATTTTTTTGTGAACGAAGAACAAGAAGATTATTTGATGAAAAATGTGTTGACAAACAGTGTAGGAACACGTTGGATAGAATATTTTGCTGATATAAATCCGAAAAATATTAGTAAAATGCGTGGAATAGAGCGAATGGCTGAACGCGATAATTTAGATTTAACTAAAACAATGGCTTTTGGTGATGGTGGTAACGATATTAGTATGTTGAAAGGTTGTAAAATAGGTGTAGCAATGGGCGATGCGAAAGAGAATGTTCGTGAAGCGGCTGATTATTATACAACTTCTGCAGATAATCACGGAATATGGAATGCGCTGAAACACTTTGAGATAATTTAGAAACTTATTTTAATTTATATAGAAAAAAAACCAACTTAGGTTGGATTTTTTTCTTTTCACAATGTTGTGTTAATTACGTGTTCTATTGTTGTAGAATTAAAAAATAAAAATTATTTTAGAGTATTAATTATAAACTACAACATAATGAAACAATTATTATTAGCTGGATTTTTACTTTTTTCGAATTATGGTTTTGGGCAAGAAAAGCTTATTGTCGATTATAAATACGATATAAAGCATGATGAAGAAAAAATAAAGGAGTTTGAAAGAGAGCAAGCACAAAAAGGAGGAGGTACAATAAAAATTGGTGGGTCTCCAAATATTTATTATCAATTAGAATATAGTGATCATCAGTCCGTTTACAAAAAAATAGAAACCATTAATAATGATCAAAATGGTAGCTCTATGGGGGCTTTTTCAATTAATATTGGAGGAGAATATAAAGATCTGATTAATGAAATAAGTAAGAAAGCGTTTCGCCAAGAAGTCGTTTTAGATAAACAAAATTTTATTGTGGTCACGCCATATAAAGATTATGAATGGAAAATTACAGATATTGAAGATACGATTTTGGGTCACAAAGTAAAAAAAGCTATTGGTAATGATAAAGGTAAGCAAATAGCAGCTTGGTTTGCGCCAGATATTAAGGTTGATGCAGGACCAAATCAAGTGAATGGATTGCCAGGTTTGATTCTGAAAACGGTGAGCGAAACGGGTGGTAAATTTGGTTCGATTATGACTTATGAAGCGGATAAAATTAACTTAAACCCTAAGAAAATGTCTAAAACTAAACCTATAAAAGGTGAAGAAATAACACAAGAAGAGTTTAAAAAATTGCAAGATGAATCTCGTCAAAAAATGAGAGAATCTTTTTCGATAGGAGTGGACAAAAAATAATTTTAAATGAAATATTTAGTAATTTTCATTAGTTTTTTTTGTAATTTAGTTCAAGCGCAAGAAGCTCTAGAGATTGAATATGAAGAAGTTTTTATTCCTAGAATTATAGGAAAAGATGGGAAGGAAGAAAAATTGGATGATGATTTTATAAAAGCACTTTCTGTTCCAAAAAATTATGTGCTACAAATAGAAAAAGGAAAAAGTGTTTTTTCTAAGATTGAGAAAATTAATAATTCTCAAGGGAATGCGTTAGTTACGATGTATGGTATTTTTTCGTATAATTTCGAACAAGATTTCAATCAAAATAAAATGAAACAAGAATGGATGATAGAGAATAAAAAATACCTTGTAACTGATGCCATTTCGACACATTATAAATACGAATTAACGCAAGAAAAATCGACCTATTTGGGTTTTGATGTTAAACAAGCAGTTGTAAAATATGATGACAATAATAAATCAATCATTTGGTACGCACCAAGTTTACCCAAACGTTTTGGTCCAAAAGAATTCATTAATCTTCCAGGTTTGGTATTAAAGGTGGAATCTATTCGAAATGGAATTATTGATCCATCTTATTCTTTGAAAGCAACTTCTGTTACCACAAAAGATCATTTAGAATTTAAGAAATTATTCAAGGCTAAGGAAATTTCTAAAGCCGAATTTGAAAAGCTGAAAGCTGATTATAACCAACAAAGTTCGAATGAACATCAAGGTGTAGATAAAGATTAATCTAAATAAAAACTATGAAAAAATTACTATTGATTGTATTAAGCAGTTTGTGTTATTTTGTAAATGCTCAAGATGTTTTAGAAGTAGAATATGATGTATATACAGTATATGACGCAAGTAAAACTCAAGGTTCAGTTACAATTGACAACCGCAAATTGAGTAAAGATGAGACGATTAAGTATTTTACTGAACAAATGAAAATTGCTAGACCTTATGTTTTAGTAACAAATAAAACCGCTTCTAATTATAATCAAAAACCAACACTAAATGGTGGAAATTCAGTAAGCTATAGTAGTAATCAAGGAAATGGATTGTATTATAAAAATTTGCTTGAAAATTATTATATGCACGAATCAGTTGGTTTTGGAATGGATCGAATTATCAAAGATTCTATTCCTAAAATTAATTGGACTATAACACGCGACAAGAAAAAAGTCTTAGGTTTTGATGTTCGTAAAGCGACTGCAAAAATCAATAAAGAAGAGTTTACAGCTTGGTTTGCTACTTCTTTGTCTTTTCCTTCAGGACCAGATAAGTATATGGGATTACCTGGTTTGATTTTAGAATTAGAAAGAAAAACGAACGACGATGCTGATATGGTTATTACATACAAAGCAACATCTGTAAAAGAAGCGAAGAAAAATGTAACAATAAATCAACCAAAGAAAGGGAAAATTGTTGATTTCAAAACGTATAAAGCAGAAATGGATGCTTTTTTTAAGAAACAACAAGAAATGAATAGCCAAGGAGTAGATAAAGATTAAGTTTATAGTATAGAGAACAATAAATAAATCAACCAAAGGAAAACAGATAAGTCAGTCAGATTTCGAAAAAATGATTGACGAAGAAAACCGAAAATTTAATTAAATCCTTTTTGATATTAATTAATAGTTATTTATAATCTGTGAATATTTTTAATCAATATAATTACACTTTTTCTAAAGCAAACAATTCTTATCTTTGTTAAAGAAGAGTTGAATTAGATTTTATTCTAACAGAATACTTTTTTTATTAATTAAGATTTTTTGATACATGAAAATATTACTTTCGCCAGCGAAGATGATGAATTTGGAAACGAATGCTAAATGGAGAGCAACAACACCTCAATTTTTAGAACATTCGCAAAAAATTATGGATGTTATGAAAGAGATGAGTACAACTGATCTTGAAAAATTAATGAAAATTTCGAAAGATATTGCAGAAATGAATGTGGAGCGTAATCAGGTTTGGAATGTTAAACCTACTGCGAAACAAGCTATTCCAGCAGCTTTAGCTTTCAAAGGTGAAGTGTATAGAGGTTTGAATGCTGAGACGTTAAACGACGAAGCACTTGATTATTTCAATAAACATGCATTTTTGTTATCTGGGCTTTATGGAATGTTGCGTCCTTCGGATAAAGTAATGTTGTATCGCTTGGAAATGGGTTCGAAATTAGATGTTCATGGTTCGAAAAATTTGTATGGTTTTTGGAAAGAAATTTTGACACCTTTTCTAAATTCGAAACTAAAAAAAGGAGAATTTATCTTAAATTTAGCAAGTAATGAATATGCTAAAGTTTTGGATAAAAAATCGTTAAAAGTTCCGATGATTGATGTAGAGTTTCAAGATTACAAAAACGGTGAATTGAAAAAAATCATGATGTATTTTAAACATGCTCGTGGTGCAATGGCGCGTTATTGTGCAGAAAATAAAGTTGAAACTTTGGATCAAGTGAAAGCATTTGACGTGGATGGTTATCGTTTTGATGAGAACCTTTCTACCGAAGAAACTTTGGTATTTACAAGATAATGACTAAAAAAAATAATAACTTGAAGACTGCTTTATTAGTAGTCTTTTGTTATTTTTAAATCATATATGAAAGAAAATTTTATCGATAAATTACCCATCAAAATTATTTACTCGTTCCAATCGCTGATTGAAGAATTAGAACGATCTGAATACAACTTTGGAGAGTTTAAAGCTTTTTTAGAATATCTGAAAGCTACTCGACCAGAGTTGATTGATGGTGTTGAAACATTTGAAGATTTTCAGAAAATTATTAAAGATGTTGAGCCAATTATTGAGAAAATTATTCCTAATCCATTTGTAAAATATAATTTAAAAGCGATAACTTTTCCCTTTTCAGATAAATTTATTTTTGCAACGGATCGACTTAAAGAGTTGATTGATAATAATGAATCACGACTAAAATTCAATTTTGAAGATTTAGATTATGATACATTATATAAGTTTTGTTGTTGCTTCATCTTATCAAAATATTATCATAAAAATTTAGATTTTAATTTATCAAATCAGTTGGTGATAGACAATCAAAATGGCTACAGAATTTATCTTGGGACTGATATAAACCATGATTATTTTCGTATTTATCCATCCGAAGATAAATTTAAATTGACTGAAGATGAAATTGAAGAGTTGTTGAATAATTATGAAGATACAGCTTTGTGGATGAGAAAAATTCCAATTGGATCTTGGATTGCAAAAGGGTTTAATCTTGTATCATTTTTTGATAATACGACTGAAATTGCACTTTCTAACTTAAAATCTAAATTATTATCTTATGGAGAACCTTTTAATATTGTTCGAAATGATATTATTTCTGCATTAAAATCTATTTTTAGGATCAATAATTTAGAAGTCGGTTTTTCAGCTTATAATTCGGATAAAAATCAATTAGAAATTAGTCATTTATTACAATTGAATGATAGTTTATTGATTGATAATCATAAAAAAATAAAACTGAATGAAATTTTTTGTGCTGATTTAGAGAACAAAATATCGAAATCAGATTATTATGTTGTTTCTAATATTGACGCTGCTTTGGAGAAGTTTCCGCAAGATAAAATGTTGAGAATGGCAAATGAATCTGGTTTGAAAAGTTTGATTCTTTACCCATTGAAAAACGGAAAATCTCATTTAGGTATTTTAGAAATAGGTTCGAAAGAATCTGGAGTTTTCAATCGAATTAATGCAAACCTTTTACGCGAAATCACGCCTCTTTTAGAAGAATCTATTTATCGCTATACGGTAGAATTTGAGAATCAAATCAATGCTTATATACAAACCGAATATACGTCGTTGCATCCAAGTGTAGATTGGAAATTTAGAGAAAAAGCTCGTGAACATATATTGCATCCGGGAAACACAAAACAAAAATCGCAGATTTCTTTTCAAAATGTATATCCAATTTATGGTGAATTGGATGTGAGAAATTCGTCAGTGATTCGAAATCAATGTTTAAAAATGGATTATACTAATCAGATTAATTACTTGATTTTGATTTGTAACGAGTTATATAATCGTACAAAAAAGAATAAATTTTTGGATTATATTGACGATTTGACTGATTTTTTGCAACGAATAGATAATGTAGATAAAATCTATTTCGAAAGCGAATTATTTGATTACATTACGTTGCATATTCATCCTGAAATTCCCAAATATGTAAAGGACAATGAGAAATCAATTATCGAAGAATATCTAAAAAAGTTAGATTCTACAACGGGATTATTTTACGTAGAACGCAAAAAATTTGACCAAACAATTGTAATGACAAATTCACTTTTGTCGAACAAATTAGACACTTTTCAGAAAGATGCTCAAGATGTATTTCCGCATTATTACGAACGTTTCAAGACAGATGGAATTGATTATAATTTGTATGTTGGACGAAGTATTGCGCCATTCAAAAAATTCTCCTATCAAAATATTCGAGAAATTAGATATTGGCAACTACAGGCGATGATTTCGATGGAGCAATCGTATAAAGAAATTCAGAAAAAAACACCATTAAAAGTTGAGGTTGCTTCGTTGATTTTTGCAACGAATACCACTTTAGATATTTTGTTCAAATTAGATGAGAAACGTTTTGATGTTAATGGATATAACAATGCAAAATATGAAATAATCAAGAAAAGATTGAGTAAAGCTTTTGTGAAAGGAACAAATGAACGAATCAATTTGCCACACAAAATTTGTATTATTTATACCGAAGTTATCCTAAAAGAAGAATACTCAAATTATATCAATTTATTAATTGATAAGAAATTTTTGAAAAAAGATGTTGAATATTTGGAAATTGATGATTTGCAAGGTATAAGTGGTTTGCAAGCAATTAGAGTTTCGATTAATTATAAAAATAAACTCGAAAAATATACAAAAATAGAAGAATAAAGAATGGAAAAAGATGATGTATTGCTTAATATTTCGATAGATAGTACTGTCGAAAATATTTGGAAAGTTTTGACAGATGAACAAGCATTTAATGAATGTTTTGAAAATATAAAAATGACTTGTAACGAATGGAAAGTAGGAGAGAAGATAAAGTTTGTATCGCAAAAAAATAATGAAACGTTGGTAGATGAAGCTTTGATTACATCAATTATGGAGAATGAACGTTTGCGATATAATTACAAAAAACAAAATTCAAACCATGAGATTGAAGTGATTTTTAACTTGAAAGTTTCGGGTAATTTTACTTATCTATCAATTGAAGGAAAAGATTTTGCGGATGATTTTGAGCGCTCGCATTCAGAAAATGCGTGGATAAATATGATGCAAGCAATCAAGAAATATGTACAAAAAAAATAACCTTCAAATTTTTGAAGGTTATTTTTTTATATGTTAAAATCCGAAATTCAATCCAAAAACGATTCGTCCCGGATCTTCACCTTTAAAGTATGAAACTGTTGCGGTAATAGATTGTGCTCCGTTTATCCAAAGTCCGCCACCCATAGATGAATGCCATTTATTTGAGTCTTCTCCGTTTAACCAAACTCGTCCATAATCAGCTCCAACAAAAACGCCTAATCGCAATGGAACAACGGCTTTGAAACGTAAAGCATCAAATCGTAAATCAGATGTTTGTAAGAAAACTTTGTCTCCAGCAAAACGACCTAATCGATAACCACGTAAATCTTGATCTCCACCTAAATTAGCCATTTGGTAGAATTCCATAAAATTACCCCAAACTGCTTTACCTTTTAGCATAGAAGCAACTGTTAATCTTCCATTTGCAGAAATTTTGTGCGTAAAACCTAAATTAAGTTCTGTGTAAAAATGATTACGTTCAAAATCTGTCAAGTTAGAAATCCACTTTGCATTAGCTAAAAATGTCATACCTAATTTTGGCAATGATTCGTTATCGTAATTTTTGAACAAATATTTGGCTCCAATTTCTCCGAAATGTTGTCCTTTGAAAACGTCTCTATTAATTGATGGTAAATCTTCGACGATACGATCTTTATTCTCTTCAATCTTTTTGTAACTATAAATCGCAGAAAAATCTAAACGCCCATTGTTATTCATAATCTTGAAAATAGACGGTCCAATGCTATAACTTTCTAATCGAACACGGTTATAATCCATTCCAATTTCTTCTTGATTATTCACGGTCTCGTTTCCTAAACCAAAGAAATTTGTACTATAAGTCGGGCTCGTGTAAGCTGCATTAAGATCTAAATTCCACTTACCCAACGCTTTTGTAAACGTTCCTTTATATTTGGCATCCCAACCGCCTGTCGCAAAATAATAACTTAATTGCAAATTGTGACGTTGCGAATATGGTTTACGATCAAAACCGTTGACAGTGTAGGTTGGCGATAAACCAATTTTTATTCCGTCATCAGGATTGTAGCCAATATTAGGTAACATAGTAAAGAAATTATACATCGGTTGTTTGTAATCGTATGTATTAACCTCGTAATCGTTGACAAAATTTTTCGATGTTAAAAAGGTAGATTCAGATGCATCGCTTCCGTTAGCGTAATCATATACTTTTACTTTTGCAGAACGCTTTACTTCGTATATATCGTCATCTATTCCACCAATAATACGAACTAAAATAGCGTTATTTGGCTTTCCTTCAACCTTGAATTTATCTTTTCCGTTTAATCCATATAAACGAATTTCTTTCGTTTCTTTTTTATCAAAATCTTCATCAAGAATTAAAGTTCGATCTTGTCCTGAATAGATTTTTACATTTGTTTTTCCCTTTGGTAAACGAGTGATCACAAAATCTTCATCTTCGTTTGTTCCTTTCAGAATGACTAATTTGCGAAGAACTTTATTATATTCTTCAGCAAATTTTTCTAATTTAGATTTTCGAGCAATAAGATTATTAATGACTTCTTGATCATATTCTTGTTTTGTTTCTTCAGGAATTAATTCAAATGATTGTTTGATATAATCATCACTCAAATTATCTTGAATATATTTTGCTTCTTTTTTCCATAAATCAAGATCGGATGATTCTAAAATGGCTAAATCCAACGGGTAAGGCTCTCTGTTGAACCATTTTACATTTTTGATATCATCTTTGTAATCTTGCATATGTCTAAGCGGAGGAATTTTCATAATCAAATGAAAGAAAAGTCCGTCATAACGTGGAAATGCTTGATCTCTATCACGTGGAATTGGTTTATAAATAGTTTGTTTATTTTCTTTGTAAACGCCCCAACGCCATTGGTCAGAATGTCGATCCCAATCTCCAACTAACATATCAAAAAGTCGTGCACGAATATAGGCTTGCTTATCCACGACAACATCTTTGTTTTTGTGAATCGCAGCCAACATATCATCTGTGCTAACAATATCTTTTGGTTTTCCGAAAACACCGTCTTGATATCCGGACATTGGTCGTTCTTCTATCATGTATAATTCATCACCAAAATTTTCATTATATGCTTTCAAGGCTTCTTGTTTTGGAACATAATATAATTTTGGCGTAGAATGCATAATATTGATCGGTTTCATCAAATTAGCAACTGTTAATGGATAATATGGATGATTGGTTGTATAGAAATCCATCAAAAATTTCTCTGTGAACGAATCTTCAAATTCATCTGCAACATATTTATTTTTAAACGCTACTTGCTGAATAAATTGCGTGGCACTTTTCTTCACCGAGCGCATATTGTATTCTTCACCTTTTGCATTTGCCAATCGTAAACTTTGCGTTTGATGTCCACCACCCATTCTAACAGGGGTTAAACCTCCATTTAGTTGACTTAAATTAACAGTATTAGCAGTAATTGTTTGTCCATATGTTCGACGATAATGGCGACCAAAAAAGAATTTATACGGATCAGATTTACGTGTATCTTCTAATGGATATACACTTGTTTCTTTCGTTTTTGGCATTTTTTTATCATCATAAACTTGTGCCAAATATTCCTTTTTCTTTTCTGTAATTTGTTTTGTTAATAATAATTCGATTCCATCGTCTTTAAAACCATAGAAATTAGCTTTAGAAGCGCCATTATCATATAAATCTAGTACAACAAAACCATTATCTCCGTAAGAAAAATCGTTTTTACCAACCGCTTTTGCCGATTCTTTTTTAGAACCAGAACCACTGATAATTTGTTTGACATTGTTTTGTTGAATATATTGCAAGTTGTGATCGTGTCCAGAAACAACAATTACATTATTTCTATTTTCGATAAGCGTTGCAATACGAGAAGCCATTTCTCTGTATTTGAAATTATTAACATCTTGAGGACTAAGACCTGTTGTACTTCTTAATAAATTAATAAAAGATCCGATTACCGGTAATGGAACTTTGAAATTATCTCCTAATGGATAAAACTGTTTTTTGAAATCAAATTGTCCACCATGTGTTCCGTTCGAATATAACGGATGATGCATTGTGATAACAGTTGTTCTGTTTTGATATTTGTTCAACTGCGATTCTAATTCTTCGAAGAAAGCTTCTCGCGATTTGATATCACATTTTTCATTTAGACCAGGATGTTTGTCCCAATCTTGCAAATACCATTCAGAATCTATCGCAATAATTCCGATACTATCATTTACATTTATTTTATCAATTGGACACGCATCTTTTGGTAAAAAAGATTTTTTATTACCCAATTGTTTTTTGACTAATTTTTCTTGTTCTTTTAATCCTTTTACACCATTCCGCCAATCATGATTTCCTGGAATAAAAAGAGTTTTTCCTTTAAATTCTTTCGCTAAATCAATCTGAAATTGAAGTTTTTCTCTACTTGTTGTATATTCAGCTTTTGTAGAATCTGTTACAATTCCATTTTCGTAAACATTATCACCTAAAAAGAAAAGGTAAGAAGAAGAGTCAGCTTTCGCTAATTGATTCTTTAAAATTTCTAAATTTTGTTTATTTTTTGGTTGATCAAGATCTCCTGCATCGCCAATTAAATAGATAGATTGTATTTTATTTCCTTCTACATTTTGTACTTTTTCTGTCTTAATGTTTCTCCCATATTGAGGATGTTGCGTAGCGCAAGATGTCATATAAAGGCAAGAACCTACTAAAGCCAAAAAAGGATAATTCAATTTTTTGTTGTTCAGTGTTGGTAATAATTTCATACATTTAAGCGTTAAAAACTTGTGATGAACCAATTGTTATTAGATATAGAAAACTATGTTTTCAATCTGTTCAAAGATAATCTTTCTTTAGATTTTACGTATCATAATTTTATGCATACTGTAAAAGTTGTAGAAGCTATAAAAACGTTGTCTACCGAAGAGCAAATATCTACAGATTTACGAGAAAAATTATTAATTGCTGGTTGGTTTCATGATACGGGATATACAAAAACCGTGCAAGGTCATGAAAAAGAAAGTGCAAATATTGCAAAACAGTATTTGAGCGAGCATAATTTCGACGAAAATTACATCAACGAAGTCCAAGATTATATTTTAATCACAACATTAAATAGTGTTCCGAAAAATATAGGTGAAGCAATTGTAAAAGATGCAGATAACTATCATTTAGGACAAACCGAATATCCTAAGATTTCTGAGTTGTTACGTGATGAAATTGCCAAAATTTGTCACAAAGAATTTTCGGACTACGAATGGCATCTAGAAAATAGAAATTTCTTTCTAAATGTTCATCATTTTTATACAGATGCCGCAAAAAAACATTGGCAAAAAGGAAAAGAAGAAAACTTAATTTATACACAAAACAAAATCAAAGAGATAGAGTTGATTGGTGATATTCCTAATAAGTATGAAATTAAGAAAAAGAAAAACGATAAAATTCAGCAACCAGAACGTGGAGTTGATACACTTTTTCGTGTGACGTTAAATAATCATACTCGTTTAAGCGATATTGCGGATAGTAAAGCCAATATCTTATTGTCTGTAAATGCTATCGTGATTTCGATTGCACTTTCTACTTTGGTTCCAAAATTAGGAAGTCCAAAGAATGAATATTTACTTTTACCTTCAATTGTAATGCTTTTATCAAGCGTTGTTTCAATTATTTTTGCAATTTTAGCAACTAAACCAAATGTAACGTACGAAAGTTTTAACGAAGAAGATGTAAAAAACAAAAAAGTGAATTTGCTTTTCTTTGGTAATTTTTATCAAATGTCACTTGAAGCCTACGATGATGCTATGCAAGAGTTGATGAAAGACAGAGATTATGTATATACTTCTTTGACAAGAGATTTGTATTATTTAGGAAAAGTTTTGGAAAGAAAATATCGTTTGTTAAGCATCACGTACACAATTTTTATGATCGGAACAATTTTATCCGTTCTAACGTTTGCTTACGCGATGATCACAAATGTTGCTTAATTATTTTTTTACTTTTTCAAAAGTAAAAGCAATTTTACTTGATTCATCATTGCTAATTTCAGCTTTTAACTGATGACCAATTTTCCAATATTTGGTAAGTTTAGGAAAATCATTCTCTTGATTTTCTAATGTAAACGAATTTCTATCAGAATTGATTAACTCAAAATCAGTTGTCTCTTTTTTAGTTTTGTCCAAATTAACTTTCAATATCCATTTATCATCAATCTTTGTGATAGTAAGATGTTCCTGCGAAATTGTATCATTATTTTTGATTGTAAACCCGCAACCTAAAAAAGTGTTTTTATCAACTTTTTTCCAGTTTTCATACGTTTTTCGATCCGATTTTTCATTTGTTCTAATCCATTCTCCAACCAAAAAATCAAAACTTGGTTTATCAGCAGAAGTTTTAGTTGATTCGCAAGAATTCAACAAAAAAATAAATAAAAGAAGAAAAGTAAATAGTTTCATATTAGTGTGCTTAATAGTAAAAATAATCAATTTGAAATAGTTAAAATGATAGAAATGATTTTTTCTCAAAAATTTTATTCTTTTATGTATTATTGGTTTACTTTTTGTGTAATTCGTGGCAGTTAAATTAGGCAATAAACAAAAGGTACACTATTTTTGAAGTATGCGACTTTCTACAAAACAAAAGTTTTTTCAATACATTAAAAAATCATTTAATTTTTTTCAAAACTTGTTGAACCTGTTAAAATTGGTTTTATCAGAGCGACAATTTTTGTATTTATCGTGTATTTTAGTAGCTATTTCATCTGCTTTTGCAGTGATTGTGCTAAAAACTTTTGCGCACAATGTTTTTCAATTTACTATTTATATTAATAATTTAGTCAAACTACCTTATATCAATAGTATATTGCCAATTATAGGTATTTTGTTGACGGTTTTTGTTGTGCAGAAATTTTTGGATGGTTCGATAGAAAAGGGAACTTCTCAAATTATGATTGCTGTAGCTAAAAAGTCTGGAATAATGCCTAAAAAACAGATGTATGCTCAGATTTTAACGAGTTCCTTAACAGTTGGTATGGGTGGTTCGGCTGGTTTAGAATCTCCAATTACAATTACTGGTGCAGCTTTTGGTTCTAATTATGCACAATATTACAGATTCAAATACAAAGAAAGAACACTTTTGTTGGCTTGTGGTGTTGCAGCTGGTATTGCGACTGCATTCAATGCACCAATTGCAGGTGTTTTGTTCGCGATAGAGATTGTATTAGCGGATATGAGTGTTACTGCTTTTATTCCTTTATTGTTATCTTCTGCAACAGGAGCTTTAATTGCCAATTTAACATTAAAAAGCAATATGTTATTATCCTTTCGTTATGCGTTAGGATTTGATTATCATAATGTTATTTTCTATGTGATTTTGGGTGTTTTAGCGGGGTTTGTTTCAGTTTACCATGCTCGATTATTTCGTAAAGTTGAACATTTGATAGGGAATTATTCGGATAATGTATATTGGCGAGCGATTGTTGGAGCGGGAAGTTTAGCAATATTGATTTTCTTTTTCCCAACATTATTTGGTGAAGGTTATGAGAGTATAAAATATTTAGCAAATGATGAAGCTGGTTTTATTTTAAATAATTCATTGTTAGAGAGTTTTAGAACGAATCAATGGATAGTTTTAGGATTTGTTTTTGTCACAATTTTAATCAAATCTATTGCAACAGGTTTAACTTTAGGAAGTGGAGGAAACGGAGGAAACTTCGCGCCTTCGTTATTTGTTGGGTCATATCTTGGTTTTTTCGTTGCAAAATTCTTTAATTTAATCGGTTTCAAAGAAGTTCCAGTCGGTAATTTTACTGTTGTTGGAATGGCAGCTGTTTTAAGTGGGTTATTTCATGCGCCATTAACAGCAATTTTCCTAATTGCCGAAATTACGGGAGGTTATGGATTAATTATTCCCTTAATGATTGTTTCTTCGATAAGTTTTGCAATTTCAAAACGATACGACAAATATTCGATGGATATATACGCAATAGCAGAAAAAGGAATTGTTTTTACATCTGATAAAGACCGAAATTTGTTTAATAAAATTGATTTGTTTTCGATTTATATCAAGAATATCAAAACATTGACGGTTTACAATTCAATTGAAGATATAAAAGAAATTTTTTCTACTACAACACAAGATTTTATTCCAGTCCTCAATGAAGATGAATCGATTCATGGAATTATAGTTTTAGATAATATTCGATCATTTATTTTTAATGATAATATTGATAAAAGTTACTTAGAATGTATAACAGAAGCAACTTCGACATCTATTTTTACGAATGCTGCTAACGTGATGAAAATGATGGAAGCAAAAAAAATAGATTATATTTTACTCACTAAAAAAGGTAAATTTGAAGGTTATGTAACCGAAAGTTTATTATTAGAAAGTTATCGAAGTAATTTGAATAAGTTGAGAATTGAGTAGAAATATTTGAATATAATATACAAAAAAAGCCTCTATTTTTAGAGGCTTTTCATTATAATTCTTTTTTCATTTCATATTGTTTGTCGTACAATTCTAATCCCATCGATTGAATAAAATCATTTGTAGAGATTTCTCTTTCGTCAACATTAATCATTTTAATCTCTTTATTTTTCAAATCGCTGAAAAGGATGGAAGCTAAATAACGATTTCTATAATCGTGATGAACACCAAATTGATAAATACGTGTATTATTTTTGTTGATAATTTTATAAGCAACTAAAATTCCATCTTCATAAATTCCATTTATTTGACAATCTTCGATGATATTTTTTACACTTTGAATATCATTTTTCCAAGTAGGTTTTATGTCCCAAAAGTTTTCACTTGTAATCAAATCTAAATCACTAAATTCTATAATTTCATGTAATGGATTTACGACCAAAATAGGAATTCCTTTATAACTGTTTAAAGTTCTTGTTTTTTCGAAACCACAAGCTTCATAAGCGTTAATAGCAAAATCATTTTTAATATTTACTTCTAAAAATATGTTTTTCACTTGTTGTTCTTTCAATTTTGGAAAACTAAAATCTAACATTTGTTGTGTGATTTTTTTTCCACGATGTTCAGGACAAACGCCCGTTCCACCAATATAAGCTGTTTTTACTTCGTTATAATTTCTAATTCCATAAAGTAAAAAGCCAACTAATTTTCCATCAATACTAGCACCTACAGAATAATCAAGATTGATATCTTCCATTTTTAATTTTCCCTGAAATTGTTCAGTTGAAAGATTGATAGAAACGTAATAATTTTGATAAGAAAGATTATATAAGGCTGATAATTCTTCCAAATCAACATGAGTTAATGAGTGTATTTCAATGTTTGTTTGCATAGCTGTAATTTGCATAGCAAAAATAGCCCCAACATTTAAGTTTTTTCTAAAAAAAATCTTAAAAAATTAATAAAGATTGAATTTTATTTGAACTATGTAATCCGAATTTGATAAAAATATAATTTATTTAATAATATTGACTGAATAATTATACATAAATTTTAAAAATAGTGTAGAGGATAATATATAGAATTAAGAAAACTTCTTTTTTTTATGATTTAACATAAGCTTATTATTGATTATGCTGAAGAAAATTCTGTAATCAATAAATTTGCATACATTTTTAAAACTAAAACTACGAGAGAAGTCTAACTTTCTCCTCATTTGTTGAAACAATTATTCTTCTCTCGATTTTTTTTGAAAAATACTCCTCGAAGAATTCAAGTAAAGTGTATTTGTTACACTAATTAAAATACCAAATTCTCAAAATTTCTTTCCAAAACTTATTTCAAAATATCTATTTCTCAAAAAATATTTAAACATATGATGAATTTAATAAAGCTTTGAAAAATTATCAAAAAATGATTAACGAACATTTGTTAGTTTTTTTCTTTTGATTATTTTAGTCGTTCAAATTATCACAAAAAAAATGAGTAAAAATTTAACAAAATTGGCTTGTCTAGCTATAGCTATAGCTATGTCTCTGCTCAACAGAAAACGACAGATAGTGTGGTTGTAGAAAAAGTAGAATTAATACAACCAAGAGAAAACAAAGACAAAGTTGATGTGCAGTTTTATGGATTTATCAGGAATGATATTTTATGGATACGCGTCAAATGATTGGAGCAGGAGAGGCTTTGGTTCCGCTTTATCCAAAAGATCGTTTATCGGATGTAAACGGTGCTGATATCAATGCAGCTTCTAAATTTCACATGTTATCGATTGTTTCGAGAGCTGGTGTTAATTTGAAAGGTCCAGAATTACTTGGAGCTAAAACTTCTGGTATTTTAGAGGGAGAATTTTTTGGAGCAACAGAAGGAGGAATCAACGAGTTTCGTTTGCGTCACGCATATGTGATGTTGGATTGGGAGAAAACGCAATTAGGGATTGGACAATATTGGCATCCTTTCGTTGTGTTAGAAGCTTTGCCAAATGTTGCAAATTATGGAACTGGTGCGCCTGTTTATGCTTTAAATCGTAATCCTCAAGTTCGTTTAACGCATAAATTCACAGACAAATTTAAAGTTATTGCTGCTTTACATTCTCAACGAGATTTTACTCCAAATACAGAGCCCTTTCGAAATAGTGGAATGCCAGCGGCTCATCTTCAATTTCAATATAAATCACAAGTTTTTACTGCCGGAATTGGTGCGCAATATGAAAATTTGAAGCCAAAATTATCTTCAGGAAATCCTCCTGTTAAGTCTAATGAACGAGTTGAAAATGTTTCGTTTATGGCTTATTCTAAGTTAAATACAAAACCTTTACAAGTAACTTTCGCTGGATATTTGATGCAAGATGCGTCGTCTTTTGTACAACTTGGTGGAATTGTAGGATATCAAACAAGTCCGACGGCTGTTGAAACATATAAACCAATGAATACGCATAGTATGTGGATTGATTTGCAACAAAACTCAACAGGTAAATTTTCGTTCGGACTATTTGCAGGTTATGTTAGAAATAATGGTGTGAAAAATCCAGTAGAAGGAGCAATTGCATCAATATCTTATGGTGTAACGACAAATTGGGGCGCAATTTCGGCAACTCCAGGTACACGCACTGTAAATTATTTGTACAAAGTAGTTCCTCGTTTAGATCTTACCTTAAGCAAAGCCTTAAAATTTAGATTAGAATATGATCGAAGCACAGCGCAATGGGCAGATGCGACGATAAAAGGTACGGGAACCGAAAATAAATATTTAGCAAATAACAATAGATTTCAACTGACAACATTATTTAACTTCTAATATTACACAAAAAACATGAGTACAAATACTTTAGATACTTCGCAAACAGTAGCGAAGAAGGATAATATTTTCCAAATTATTTTAGCATCATCTGTCGGAACCTTAATCGAATGGTACGATATGTTCTTGGCAATCATCTTAGCTAGTGTATTATCAACACAATTATTTCCTAACGATGGTTCGTCGCATTTCTTAGAAACACTTGCAGTAGTGGTTTCATCATTTATGTTCCGTCCGATTGGATCATTAATTTTTGGAAGTATTGGAGATCGTATTGGTAGAAAATATTCATTCTTAGTTTCTTTAATTATGATGGGAGCAGCTACATTCTTGATTGGTTGTATTCCAACTTTTGATAGTGTAGGTTGGTTTGCTCCTGTTTTATTATTGTTTTGCCGCATTATGCAAGGACTTGCAATTAGTGGAGAATATGCAGGTGCTGTAATTTATGTAGCAGAACATGCGCCAGCAGAGAAGCGAGGATTTTACACAGGGTTTATTCAAGCAACTGTTCCAATTGGATTATTATTATGTTTAACAGTTGTTTTCTTAACACAATCATTTTTATCAGAAGAGGCTTTTGCAAGTTTCGGATGGAGGATTCCATTCTTATTTAGTGGAATATTAGTGATTTTGAGTTACTTTATTCGTCAACGCTTACATGAAAGTCCAATTTTTGAACAATTAAAAAAAGAAGGAAAAACATCTAAAACTCCAATTAAAGATGCTTTTACAACTCCAGGAAACGTAAAGTTAATGTTAAAGGCTATTTTTGGAGGAAATGCGGCGCAAAGTACAATTATGCAAACAACGTTATTCGTTACGCTTTTCTTCTTACAACGCGCAGTTAACTTACCTTACGAAACAGTTTTAATTGTTGTTTTATGTTCTACATTATTTAGTTCATTTTTCTATCAATGGTTTGGTGCATTAAGTGATAAAATTGGTCGTAAACCTGTTATGTTAGGTGGAATGATTTGTAGTTTTATCTTAATTCCATTATCATTTTTTTTGTACATGAAATTAGGAAATCCTGAAGGATTGAAAGAAGTTCATGATATTTCGAATTTAGCAGTTTTAGGAATTGTAGTTGTAAGTTTAATTACTTCAATTGCAGGAGCAGCAACATATGGTCCGCTTGGAGCTTTTATGTTAGAAATTTTCCCAACAAAGATTCGATACACTAGTATGGGATTTGCACAAAATATGGGAAATGGATTTATTGGTGGAGCAACAACTTTTGTAACGGAATTAATCAAAAGTACGATTATCGTTTCGGCTGCTATGTCGCCTTATATTGGATTAGCTTATCCATTGATATTAATCTTTATTGCGATTTTAGTGAATTATTTTACAATTCCAGAAACATACAAAACAGATTTAACAGAAGATAATTAAAATCAATAATAGACAAAATGTAAAAATCCTTCAAGTAATTCTTGAAGGATTTTTTTAGAGGAATTAAATTTCAATGCAAAAAAAATCCACTCAAACGAATGGATTTTTTTATTGTATCAGAAATATTATTTTTTCTTTTTTGTATCAACTGCTCCTGATAATTCAGATCCAGCTTTAAATTTAGCTACTGTTTTAGCAGCAATTTTAATTTCTTTTTTAGTTTGTGGGTTGATACCTGTTCTTGCAGCTCTCTCAGAAGTTGAGAAAGTACCGAATCCTACTAAAGCAACTTTGTCTCCTTTTGCTAAAGCTTTAGTTACATTTTCTGTAAATGAGTTTAAGGCTTTTTTAGCAGCTTCTTTAGAAATTCCAGCGTCAGCTGCAATCGCATCGATAAGTTCTGATTTGTTCATAGTTGTAACTTTTTAAATTAATTTATACACAAATATACTCTTTCCCTTTATTTGTGCAAGTTTCAACGCAAAAAATTTCAAGAAAAATGCAAAATTTTATGAAATCTGTGTCAAAAATCAGTAAATAAGTACTTATTTTACGAATAAGGTATCCTCGTTTTGATGTCCATTGATGAAATCTTTGGCTGTCATACGACGCTTTCCTTCCGGTTGAAGTTCTAAAATTTCGTAAACTCCTTGAGGTAGATTGATATAAAGGTTATTTTTTTGTAAAATTAATTGATAATCTTCTCCTTCAACAACAATATCCGTTTTTAGACCTGCATATATTTTTAACGATTTATAATTTTCGCCATTTCCAAAAGTTGTCCATGCACATGGATAAGGAGAAAGTCCTCTAATCTTATTGTGAATAGTATTGATTGAATCGTTCCAATCTATTTTACAATCTTCCTTAAAGATTTTTGGAGCATGTTTTAATTCTGTTGTTTCATCTTGCGGATGAGGTTTTAATGAATCATTTTCTAAACCATCCAACGTTTTCACGACTAATTTCGCACCGATATGCATCAATTCGTCATGAATTTTACCAACATTATCATTTTCTCCAATTTCTACTTTATCAGAAATTAAGATATTTCCGGTATCAATTTTTTCATCAATTAAGAAAGTTGTTACTCCAGTTTCCTGATCACCATTCATCACAGCCCAATTAATTGGTGCAGCTCCGCGATACTGAGGAAGAAGTGAACCGTGTAAATTGAATGTTCCTTTCGACGGAATTGACCAAACAACTTGTGGCAACATACGAAAAGCTACAACAACAAAAACATCAGCATTCCAGCTTTTTAATGTTTCGATAAAAGCTTCGTCTCGTAATTTTTCTGGTTGAGCCAAAGGCAAATTATGTTCAACTGCATATTTTTTGACATCAGAAATATTCATTTTTTGTCCTCTACCAGACGGTTTATCTGGAACAGTAACAACTCCAACTATTTCGTGATGACTATTTGTATTGATTTCATTCAAAGATGTCGCCGCAAATTCGGGCGTACCCATAAAGACTACTCGCATTTTTATTCTATTAGTTTATAAGAATCGAATCCAATTGGTTGAACTCGCATTTCGTCTATCAAATATTGCAATTCTTCGACGATTTTATCTTTTGGCGAATTTATGAATTTTGAAAGGATTTCGGCTTGCGTTTTTGTACCTTCTTTCAAATATTCAATTAAATCGGTTGAATTAAAGTTTTCATTTTGTTTTTTGGATTGACAAACATCGCATTTACCACAATTTTGATCAGATTTTTGATTAAAATATCCAAATAATAAACGTTCTCTACAAATTGTATTTTGTTCGGCATAATAAGCCATAGCTTGCAAACGTTTCCAATTATTCACTTGAATTGCTTCGAAATCTTTCCACAATTTATTTTTAAACGCATTAGAATCGCGCGGAACAAGAAATCTAAATCGCGCTAAAAATCGATCCGAATAATCAATAGAACCATTTTTTGCATATTCGTGTAAGCTATTCCTAATGTCGCCAATACTCATATGCAATTCAAACGCCATTTTACTTTCCGAAATTTCTCTATTATAAGTGTAAATTCCAGGGTAATGACGTTGTAAATAATCAAAAATTCGGTTTTCATTCAAATTAATCGAATGTGGTGACGCCAAAATTTGAATGCTACTATTTTGTGAATAATTTTTTTGCTGAATGATTTCTTTCGTATTTAAAAACTCTAAAAATTGAAGAACCATTTTAAGATTTAAACCAAATTTTTCGGCAAATTTTGGAAGATCCAATTGATAATTCATTTCCGTTAATTCGCCTTCCGCTAATTGCAATTGACTAAACAAACAATTCCCAATTTTGATAAAATCTTGTTGCGAAGGTAAATTCGCTTTGAAAATATTTTCTGCTTGAATTCGATCATCAGGATTGTACAAATAAATTCCATACGATTCCTGTTCATCACGTCCAGCGCGCCCAACTTCTTGGTAATACGCTTCTATTCCTTGTGGCAAATCGATATGAAAAACGGTACGAACATTTGGTTTGTCTATTCCCATTCCAAACGCATTTGTCGAAACCATAATTCGCGAATTACTTAACATCCAATCTTGCTGTTTTTGCTCTTTTTCGTCTTTGGTTAATTTGGCGTGAAAAAAATCGGCATCAAATCCATTTTGACTTAAAAAACTTGCAATCTCGTAGGTTAATTTTCGATTTCGAACAAAAATAATACTCGAACCAGGATATTTTTTTAAATAATAAATCAAATCATTTTTCTTGTCAGCAGAAAGGAAAACATTGTACGAAAGGTTTTCTCTTTTTAAAGAAGATTTGAAAACTTCAGGATTATTTAGCTCTAATTTTTCAACAATTTCTTGCTGAATTTTCTCTGTCGCTGTTGCAGTCAAAGCTAAGATTGGAACTTTAGGAAGAATAGTTTTTAATCTTGAAATTCGATGATATGCAGGTCGAAAATCATGTCCCCATTCAGAAACGCAATGTGCTTCGTCAACAGCTAGCAAACTAATATTGATTTGTTTCAATCGCTCGACAAAAATTCTACTTTGCAAACGCTCTGGCGAAACATATAATAATTTGATTTTATTGTTTTGACAATCGTCCAAAATTTTTCCAATCGTATTTTGGTCAATTTCATTGGTAATATATGCCGTAGAAATTCCTTTGGATTGTAAATTCTGAACTTGATCTTTCATCAACGCAATAAGCGGCGAAATGACCAATGTTAATCCATCAAAAATAATCGCAGGAACTTGATAACAGATAGATTTTCCGCCACCAGTCGGCAAAATTGCTAATGTATCTTTCCCTTCCAAAACACTTGCGATGATTTCCTCTTGCGGCGTTTTGAAAGAAGGATAATTCCAATACTTAAAAAGAATTTCTTTTGGTGTCAAATTACAAAGCTTTGTTGTAAATTTAGGTAAAATCTGTGATTTATTAGAAGAATTAACTGATTATACCTTTTCTGTATTTTACAAAAAGTGGAATTTCATTCATTAAAAAATACAAAAAGCCAACAAATTTGTTGACTTTTTGGTTTGAAATTTATTCTGTAATCCCTTCTAACATAAATAAGAAAGCATCTTCTTTTGCATCTTCTTTCAATGACTCGAATCGACCAGATGCACCACCGTGTCCTGTATCCATATTTGTATCTAAAAGTAAAATGTTATTATCTGTTTTTAAATCTCTTAATTTCGCCACCCATTTTGCAGGTTCCCAATATTGTACTTGAGAATCGTGTAAACCTGTCGAAACATAAAGGTTTGGATAAGCTTTCGCTTCCACATTATCGTAAGGCGAATACGATTTCATATAATCGTAATATTCTTTTTCGTTTGGATTTCCCCATTCATCATATTCCCCTGTTGTCAATGGAATAGAATCGTCTAACATTGTTGTGACAACATCCACAAAAGGAACTTGCGCAATTACACCATTGAATAATGTTGGCTCGTAATTAATCACAGCACCCATCAACAATCCACCAGCAGAACCTCCCATTGCGTACAAGTGTTTTGATGACGTATAATTTTGTTGAATCAAATATTTTGCTGCATCAATATAATCGAAGAAAGTATTTTTCTTTTCTAACATTTTTCCATCTTCATACCATTCGCGACCAAGATATTGACCACCACGAATATGTGCAATTGCATAGATAAAACCTCTGTCCAAAAGACTTAATCGAACCGAACTAAAATAAGGCTCTATCGTGTAACCATACGAACCATAAGCGTAAAGTAGAAGAGGAGTTTCGGCAGAAAGAGGCGTATCTTTTCGACGAACCAATGAGATTGGAACCATTTCTCCATCGCGAGCTTCTGCCCAAATACGTTCAGAAATATAATTTTCTTTATCAAAATCACCTATAACAACTTGCTCTTTTTTGATTTCGAATGTTTTATCATTCATGTTAAAATCAATCACAGAAGAAGGAGTTGTCAACGATGTATATCCGTAACGCAAAATGTCAGTATCAAAATCTGGATTTGTGCCAACATTTGCTGTATAAGTTTCTTCGTTAAATGGCAAATAATAATCAGTTGAATTATCCCATGCTTTGATATTCATCTGCAATAAACCGTTTGTACGTTCTTCGATAACCAAATAATTTTTGAAAATTTCGAAACCTTCAATCAATGTTTCTTCACGATGAGGAATCACATCAATCCAATTTTCTTGTTCTGTTTTTTCGACAGAAGTTTTCATTAATTTGAAGTTAAACGCATCATCTTTATTGGTTTGAATATAAAATGAATCACCAAAATGTTCGATTGAATATTCTAAATCACGTTCTCTTTTTTGAAAGATTTTAAACTCAGCATCTGGTTGATTAGAAGGAATATATCTAAACTCATCTGAAACAGTACTTGAAGATCCAATAATGATGTAATCTCTTGATTTTGATTTGTAAACAAACGCATTGAACGTATCATCTACTTCTTCAAAAACTAAGACATCATCTTCTTGTTTTGTCCCTAATTTGTGTTTCCAAATTTGATAAGCTCGCAATGTTTCATCTTTTATTGTATAAAATAAAGTCTGATTATCAGCCGCCCAAACAGAACCTCCAGTTGTGTTTTCTATTTTATCTGAAAGAATTTCTCCAGTTGTTAAATCTTTGATTTGAATCGTATAAATTCTTCGCGAAACATTGTCAACCCCAAAGGAAACCAATTGATTATTTGGCGCCATCGAAATTCCGCCCAATTGATAATACGAATGACCTTCTGCCATTGTATTGACATCAAAAAGAATTTCATCTGGATTCTCTAAACTATCTTTTCGACGTTTGTGAATTGGATATTCTTTTCCTTTTTGATATTCCGTCAAATACCAATAACCATTCAATTTGTACGGAACAGACGAATCATCTTCTTTGATTCGCGCTTTCATTTCCTCAAAAAGTTTGGTTTGTAAAGCTTCTGTTGGTTGTAGAATAGCTTTTGTGTATTCGTTTTCTTGGTTCAAATAATTGATAACTTCAGAGTTTTCACGATCATTCAACCAATAATAATTATCGATGCGGATATCTCCGTGTTTTTCTAATTTTTGTTCTATTTTTTTCGCAATAGGTGCTTGCATTTTCTAAAATTTAAGGTGCAAATGTACTATAAAAACTTACTTTGAATAAGTTGTAGTTGACCAAGATTTATCACCTGTTTTATATTCGATGATGATATTATTTTCGTTCAAATAGCCAATTGTTTGGTAATTTCCGTTTTGAGAAATCACTGTCACATGGAAAATATTTTGTTGAGCAGCTGGATAAAATTGTGCAATAACTTGTGAATTTTCTTGATCTATTAAGACAAATTCGTTGTTATTTGTACTTGCTGTAGTGTAATTTTTTCCGTTTGATTTGTAGACGTTTTTGTTTTCTACAGTTTTATTTGACACTTGCGTAACGACTTTATTCGTTGTTTCTTTAACGGTTGTAGTTGTTGTATTTTCTGTTTTAGTTATAGGTAAATCTTTCGCATTTTGTTTTCCAACCTGATTCATAGCAAATGTTAAGGCTTCTTGATAACCTTTTGTAAAATCTTTTTCCTTTGACGAACCTTCATAAGTTGAAATCACATTATTATTACAGTCTGTAAACGTTACTTTTAATTTATTTTTAAAAGCAACAGAAGTATTTTCAATATTTGCTTTTGTAGCTAAACAAGGATTGATTTGCACATCTAACGGAATAGAATTTTCATTTACTATTTCATATTCTTTTTTTCTCAAAGCAGTTTTCAATCCTGTATTCAATTGATAATCTTCTTTTACGAAATCTTTAAATAGTTGAGGAATGATAACATATTTGTAATCAGCTACATTTTGTGCTTGTAATGACGATAAAGCAATAAGAAATAAACTTGATAATATAATTTTCATAGCAAGATTATTTAGCTGATAATTTAACATCTTTCCAACTATTATTTTCAGAAACTTCATACGAAATTGTATTTCCACTGATGTATCCTACCGAAAAATAATTCGAATTTCCTTTAGTAACAATTACTCTGTAAATTCCATTTTTTAGGGTCGGTTCAAATTTTGCAACAACTTGATTTCCATTTTCGGACATCAACATAAAACCACCATTTTGCAGTTCTATTTTTTGATACGTAGTTGTTCCATCTGTCAACAAATTAGTAGCTGTTACCTGAGTTCCTTTTAGTTCTGGTATATATGCAGTTGTTGTTTCTGTTTGGGATTTATCTAATTTTACCATCTGAACAGAAGCTTTCGCATTTTGGGATTTTAAAGGATTTAAAGCTAGTTTTATAGCTTCTTGGTAACCTTTGTCATATTCTTTAATCTTAGAAGTTCCTTCAAATTTTTCAATATTTTTATTAGAACAATCCGTAAAACTTACCTCTAATTTATTATTTAAAAAACTTTTAACTTTTAAAATATCCGCATTCAAAGCTAAACAAGGATTTTGCACAACTTCTTGTGGCCAAGAAGATTTATCAGAAGGTAAAACTTCGTATTTTTTCTGCGTCAAAATATATCTTAATCGATTATTTAATTGATATTCATCTTTATCAAAACTAGAAAATTTTTCAGGAATATTGATGTACTTATAATCACTTGTTTCTTGTGCATTTATCGTAGAAAAACTACATAAAAGTATAGCAGCTATTAAATTTTTCATTTAAAAAGTTATTTGTATCAAATATAAAAAAATAGAATTGTTTTAACCTAAATATATTTGTTATGCTGAATTTTTCATTCCAAAATAGTTAATAAAATTGAATCATTTAAAATAATATTATTTGTAAGAAATGATTTATAGATCTGATTATAAATGATTAACTTTATTTAAATTAAAATCATAAAATTATGTCAAGTTTAAAAGATAAAGTTGCGATTGTAACTGGAGCTAGCTCTGGAATTGGGAAAGCTGTTGCTGAATTATATGCCAAAGAGGGTGCGAAAGTTGTGGTTTCGGATATTAATGAAGAAGGTGGAAATGAAGTAGTAGAAATTATCAAAAAGAATGGAGGAGAAGCGATATTTTTCAAAGCTGATACTTCTTCGCCAGAAGATAATGAAGCATTAGTAAATAAAACGCTTGAAGTTTATGGAAAACTTGATATAGCTTGTAACAATGCTGGAATTGGTGGTCCTGCTGAGCTGACTGAAAATTATCCACTAGATGGTTGGAAAAAAGTAATAGATATCAATTTTAATGGTGTTTTTTACGGATGTAAATATCAATTACAAGCAATGGAAAAGAATGGAGGAGGTTCTATTGTTAATATGGCTTCTATTCATGGTACTGTCGCTGCGCCAATGAGTTCGGCTTATACTTCTGCAAAGCATGGAGTTGTAGGTTTGACGAAAAACATTGGAGCGGAATACGGACCAAAAAATATTCGTTGTAATGCAGTTGGACCAGGTTATATTATGACGCCTTTGTTGTCGAATAATTTGAGTGCAGATCATTTAGAGTTGCTTGTTACAAAACATCCAATGGGTCGTTTGGGACAGCCAGAAGAAGTTGCGGAGTTGGTTTTATTCTTAAGTTCGGACAAAGCATCCTTTATGACAGGCGGTTATTACCTTGTTGATGGAGGATATACAGCGGTTTAAAATATTTTTGATCGAATCTTCAAGATTAAATGGTTTTCTATAATTTAATCCTTAATTTTGCCTGAACGAAATACAAACAAACAATGAAATTTTTTATCGATACAGCTAACTTAGCTGACATTAAAGAAGCCCAAGATTTAGGAGTTTTAGATGGTGTAACAACAAATCCATCTTTAATGGCAAAAGAAGGAATTACAGGTCAAGAAAATATTTTGAATCACTACAAAGCAATTTGCGAATTAGTTGACGGAGATGTTTCTGCTGAGGTAATTTCTACTGATTTCGAAGGAATGGTAAAAGAAGGTGAAGCTTTAGCAGCTTTAAATCCTCAAATCGTAGTTAAAATTCCTATGACGAAAGATGGTGTAAAAGCTTGTAAATACTTTTCAACAAAAGGAATTAGAACTAATGTTACTTTAGTTTTTTCTGTAGGACAAGCATTATTGGCTGCAAAAGCTGGTGCAACTTACGTTTCTCCATTCATCGGACGTTTAGACGATATTTCGACAGATGGTTTAAACTTAATCGAAGAAATTCGTTTGGTTTATGATAACTATTTGTACGAAACTCAAATTTTAGCCGCTTCAGTTCGTAATACAATGCATATTGTAAACTGTGCAAAAATTGGTGCTGATGTTATGACAGGACCTTTATCATCAATCTTAGGATTGTTAAAACACCCTTTAACAGATTCTGGATTAGCAGAATTCTTAGCTGATTACGCTAAAGGGAACCAATAATTTGAAATAGAATTTTCTATATATGAGTCGCTTAATTTTAAGCGACTTTTTTTATGAATTTATATTAATGAAAAGCTTTTAATTATCAAGTTGATAAAAATAGTGTTAATAAATAAAAAAAGATGTTTTATTGTGAATAATATAAAATTATTAATTGTAAATTGATAAAAGTATTAGAAACTAAAATATTTCTTATTAGTATGTTAAAAACATTTATTTTATTATCAGTCACGCTTGGTATCCCTTTTTTATTAATCATGTTTCTTTATGGAAGCACATTTTTTAAGAAAAATATCAATAATGACTAATAATTTTTTCCATTTACTAAATTAAAAAATCCTTCACTTGTATGAGCGAAGGATTTTTTTATGATGGTTTGATTAATGATTATTTTATTACAACTCTTTTGTTGATTTCCATTTGTTTTCCAACAACTTTGATGATATAAACACCTGGAGTTTTGAAATTAACTTCAACTTCTTTTTGATTTGATGAATTAGAAACTTCATTAATTAATTGTCCGTTGAAATTAAAAACAGAAACTTTCTGAATTGATTTCGAATTATTTTCAAGTTTAACTTTAATCGAACGATTTGTTACATTGTAAACTGAAACATCATCACGCTTTTGATATTCGAAATCTCCAGTTCCTAAATTCGAACCCCAAATTTTTTCTGCATATTCAGGATGATCAATAAATGGGTTTCTGTTTTTTTGGTATCTGTAGACTAAATTATTAATATCTTTTTCACGATCAGAAACAGGATCATTTAAATGCCAAGTCATTAATATTTTCAAGAAAGTGTCTGTAAAAACTTTATCTTTTGTTTTATTAAACATAGCATAAGACCAACTCTGAATACCATTTTCTTGATAACGAGTAGCAAAATAAAAATAAGCACGAGCTATATCACCTTTAAACTCATCAATTGGTTCGAAAACTGTTCCAGAAAATCCCGCAGAGTATCCAGAGTTTTTATTACTTCCTAATTTAGAGCCATTTAAAGAAGTGTATGTTGCACTTTCAACAACTCCATAAGGAAAATTATCTCTTTTATTATTAACATAACCATCAGTTGGCCAGATATGGAATGCATCTGCAACCATAGGAGAGTTTTTATTAAAAACACTTTGAGGAATAATATGCTCTCTGTTGTAGCAGTCTCCTTCATTTTTATAACCAGAACTGCCACATTGATCTGAAGATTTTATAAAATTATAAGGATCAATTTTTTTCGGTATCTCTGAATAAATATCATAAATAGAATTATCTTTTTCATCATATTTATCTAAAAAACCATTATCAGAATCTGTTCTATTATAAAGTGTCCATAATCCGCCATATGTTAAATCTGTATGGTTTTTTATTATTTCATATAGCTGTGTTTTTAAGGTAAAGCTGCTACCAGTTGCAGTGTCGTAATAGTTACTTGGTGCTTGCGCTGACGCTAAAACACTTACTGTAAATATAGATAAAGAACATAAAATTTTTTTCATAAACAATTTAGCTAAAAAAAGCTGTGATTTCCACAGCTTGTACTTTGTATAAATTTATGAAATTTAAAGTTTACTAATTGTTAAATTATTTACTGTAATTTTGATAAATCACCAATGAATCTTGAATTTGTTTATTTAATAATTTGTATAAGTCAGGTTGATTTAAAGAAACTCCAGCTATCGATTTCAATTTTTTCTGAAAATTCTTAGAACCTAACAAAAATTTTGCTCGATAAGAATCTTTATTCATGACTTTTTTGGCTTGTAAATCTTTAAAATCTTTTCTAATTTTTCGTGCATATAATTCAGACAAGTCAAATTGCAACTGCATTTCTTTTAAAATTTCTGTATGTTGCATAGATAGCCACGAATTACTTTCATCAAATTTATTGGTAACCCAAAGTTCAGGAAGTTCTCCTGTAGATTCTGCAATTTGCCAACCTAATTTTGAATCTAAAAATCCTTGAGGAACCTTTGTTTGAATAGGTTTCTTTTTGAAGTTTTTGTAATTAAGCTTCATATCTTTTTTCCATTCAATTACAGATTGAGCTTGAAGAGAATGATAACAGAAAAGAGTAATTATAAAAAAGAATATTGATTTATTCATCAGATAATCAGGGTGTTGATTTTAAATGTTTTCTAACAAATCAAGTCTCATCCCATGAGAACCTTTTATCAAAATATTTTGAGTTTTGATTGGATTTTCTTTCAAACATTCTTCAAAGGCAACACGGTTTTCAAATTTTTGTACTTTTGGATTATTCGTAATTGTTTCACCAAAATTATGTCCTAGAATAAAAATTTGATCAAAATCTAAACTTTCAGCTAAATCTAAAATACGTTGATGCTCAGATTTTGATTCTTCTCCAAGCTCGAACATATCACCAATAATAACTGTTTTAGAACCTTCAAATTTTGCAAAATTATTTAACGAAGCTTCCATACTACTTGGGTTTGCGTTGTAAGCATCCATCACAATTTTGTAATTTTCTTTATTGATAATTTGTGAACGATTATTTGATGGAAAATAATTTTCGATTCCTTGTTGAATAGTTTTAGCATTAATCCCGAAATGTTGTCCAATTGCAATTGCACACGAAATATTGCTAAAATTATAGTTTCCTGTTAAATGAGATTGAATTTTTAAATCTTGGTATTTAACCGCCAAATATTCAGTTTCATTTTCTATCAATTCGATTTGAACATCTGCATTATGTTGATCAGAAAATGTAATTCGATTAATATCTTCAGTTTTTTCAACTTGAATTGGATCATTAAAATTGACAAAAGCAGTTCTGTTATTTGCTCTCAAAAAATCATACAATTCAGATTTTCCTTTAATCACACCTTCAATTCCTCCGAAACCTTCTAAATGAGCTTTACCAAAATTGGTGATATACCCATAATCTGGTTGAGAAATAGAAGCTAATAACTCGATTTCTTTTTGATGATTCGCACCCATTTCGATCACAGCCATTTCTGTATCTTCTGGAATAGAAAGTATAGTTAAAGGAACTCCGATATGATTATTCAGATTTCCGAAAGTATAATGCGTTTTGAATTTCTCTTTTAAAACAGCTGAAATCAATTCTTTTGTCGTTGTTTTCCCATTAGAACCAGTCAATCCAATAAATGGTATTTTAAGGTAATTACGATAAGTTCTCGCTAAATCTTGTAGAGTTTCTAAAGCATCATTAACCAAAAAAATATTTTGAGATGTATTTTCAAATTCTTTTTCGTCAACAATTGCCATTGCAGCTCCTTGATTAATCGCTTCTTGAGCGAAAGTATTTCCATTAAAATTAGCTCCTTTTAAAGCAAAAAAGATACAATTTTGTGAGATGTTGCGTGTATCAGTCGTAACTATTTTCGATTTAAGAAATTTTTCGAATATTTCTGCTGTTTTCATAGTGTAAAAATAAAAAATCTCGATGAAATTAATCACCGAGATTTAAAATATTTTGAAAAGGATTATTATCCTCTACGCTTACGTTTTGATTCGAAACTACCAGAGTATTCTTGTGCTACACGGAAACCAATCCAGTTTGTTGCACTTGCTTGGTGTAAGTAGCGTCTTTGTCCTGGATCTATCCAGTAAATAGGGTCTTTCCAGGAACCACCTTTTACAACACGTGTTTCATCAGAGATGTCAGAAGTACGTTTAGAAGAATCTTTTTCTAAAATTACACGACCTTTTTCATCTACTCTAAATTTACGTTGAGGAGCGTTGTACATATCTTTTGTCGCTTGATCAGCAGATTTACCTTCCTCAGTACGTGGTGATAAAGAAGAATTAGGGTCACCATCACGATAATTTGTTAAATCATATACTGTTTGCTTTTTGTAAGCACCAGGTAATCCTTTGTAAACTAAACGTCCGTTGTCTAATGTATCATATTCAACATTTGTTTCGTCATATTTTTCAAAACCACCTGCTCCGTTGTCAATTTTTGTTTTTAAAATATTTCCACGGTAGTAGTTGAAATCGTTTGCTTCTTCATCAATAATTGGACGATAAACATCAGAAACCCATTCAGCAACATTTCCTAACATTCCGTAAAGACCAAAATCATTTGAAGGATATTTACGAACATCACTTGTAATTGCAGAACCATCGTTACCAAATCCACCAATTCCAGAGTAATCTCCACGTCCTTGTTTGAAGTTGTCTAAATATTGTCCTCTTTGAGCACCTTTTGTAACTCTTAAGTTGTTTTGAGCAACATCTTTTCCTTTGTATTCGTTGTATTCACGATTTCCAGGTAAAGCTAATGCTGCGTATTCCCACTCAGCTTCTGTAGGTAAACGGAAAGGTTGCACTTCTAAAGAACTAGTAGCGCGATTCGCTTTTAAGATACGGGTATTTTGTGTTTTGATTTGATTCGCTCTCATAATTTTCGTCGAGTCAATCGCTTCGTTTACATTTGTATCGCCTAACTTATATTGCTCAGCACTAAATGTCTTATTTCCGTAATTATATTCTTCATTAGCATAGTAATCTTTTGATAAGATTCCTTTGTTCATCAAGGCTTTTTCGTTTGCGCGGTCTGTTAACCAATCACAATAGTTAACGGCTTGTAACCAAGAAATACCAACTACTGGATAATAGCTGAATTCTGGTGAAAATAAATAATTTTCTGTAGAGAAGTCATCACGAGATAATTGATTGTTAAAAACCGTTTCATCTGGTAATGCTCCATTATAAATATCCCTGTATTGTGTGTCTTCTGGTGGGAAAACAACTTTTAACCAAGTTAAATATTCTCTATATTCGTAGTTTGTAACCTCAGTTTCACCAATAAAGAAAGATTTTACTTGCATACGAACAGGAGAATTATTCCAATCGTGTAACACGTCATCTTTCGTAATTCCCATCGTAAAAGATCCACCTTCGATGAAAACCATTCCAGGCCAAGCTTTGATGTTTTCTTTCTTTTTACCTGAAAAAAACCAACCTTTACTATCGTTTGGTTTCCATCCTGTACGACTTGTGAAATTTTTTGTTCCACCTCCTTTTTTCTTTCCTGAACTGCTTGCACAACCCATGAATACACTCATAGTAACAGCTGCAAGAGCAAGAGAAAAAATACGTCCTTTATTCATTTTCATAGAATATTTCTGGTTTTCGAAAATTAAATTTAATGCAAATAAAAGCATTTGACATTAATCTTACAACGAAAAAATGCTTTATTTCTTGTATCAAACGTAAGAATTATTTTTTTATTTTACGATTGAAAATATATTTGTCAAAATAGCGTTATTCAGACATGAAGAAATATTTTATTTTAGTAGCAACTTTGCTTCAATTTCCTCAATTGTTTAGTCAAAATTACAAAATAAATTGGGAGAATAATCAAACAATTTCTTTAACGAATGGAAATAAGGTAAATGTGCCGTTTTTTTCGAATAAAGATAATTATTTTGTTGGAGGATATTTTCTTCCAGAATTTGTCGTTGAGTTAAATTCTACAAATCAAGAAGTTGAATTGTCAAATGTTCAATTTAGAGAAGTACAGAATGAATTGGCTGATTTGAATACCTCTTCGATTACAGATAAAATTAATTTTTCTTCATATAATATTATTGATAAAAATGGTCAGCAAAAACTGATTGTTAAAGTTGTACCATTTGTCAAACAAAATAATAAGATTTTAAAAATAGAATCTTTCTCAATTGTTCCGAAATCAATACAATCTCGAAAAGCATCTTCTCGAAAATTAATTGATAATTCGACTACAAGTGTTTTGAAAACGGGAGATTGGTACAAAATAAAAGTTTCTAAAGATGGAGTTTTTAAATTAGATAAAAGTTTCTTTACTAAAAATGGAATTCCGACTAATTTTAATCCAAAATTGCTAAAAATCTATGGAAATGGAGAAGGGCGTTTGATGGAAAATTTAACGGAAGATAGAATTAGTGCTTTGAATGAAATTCCAATAAAATTTGTTGGAGGTGAAGACAATTCTTTTGATAATTCAGATTATGTTTTGTTTTATGCAAAAGGTCCGCATCAGTGGTATAGAAATAATACGACAACATTACAAGATGCAAAGGTTCGTTATAATTTATATGATGATTTTGCTTACTATTTTATTAGTTTTAATGGAGAAGATGGCAAGCGAGTAGGAGAGCAAACGCTTACTGCAAGTCCTGTAAAAACTTTTTCGACTTTTGATAATTTACAGTTTCATGAAAAAGATTCGATTAACTTAAATGGTCTTGGGCAAATTTGGGTTGGAGAAAATATTGGTTTAAATGGAGGTTTCAAGAAAACGTTCAAAGCGAATGCTGTAAATGGTGGAGAAGCATATTTGCGTTATGCGGTGGTTGGAAAAAATGCAAACAATACATCATATAGCGTTAATTTAAATGGACAAACTTTTACTCATTCTTTAGGAAACTCTTTATTTGATAGAAATATTCAAGATAAAACAGTTTCATTAGGTTCAAATTCTATCGATATTGCGGTTTCTTCTAACGGAACCAATCCTTCTGGTTTAGCATATTTAGATTATTTACAATTACGTTTCAAAGATGGTTTAACCTATAATAATGAGCAATTTACTTTTCAGTTTTTAGAAGATATTAATGATGGAAGTGTGAATGCTTTTTCATTGAATAATGCTGCAAATGTTTCTGTTTGGAATGTTTCTGATATTCATTTAATTTCTTCAATTGTTCCGCAAAGTAATTTGTATAAGTTTAGCACAAATCATCTGAATCAGTTTGTCGCATTCAAGGATGAAAATGCTTTTACAGATGCAAAATATGTAGGGAAAGTAGCAAATCAAGATATTCGTAGTTTAACCGATATTAATTATATAATTGTCACGCATCCAAAATATTTGGATCAAGCTACTCGCTTGGCGAATTTTAGAAAAGAACATGATAAGATAAATGTTGCAGTTGTAACAACGGAACAAGTTTACAACGATTTTTCTTCTGGAAGTCAAGATCCTATTGCGATTCGTGATTTCTTTAAATTCTTAAAAGATAGATCAAGTCCAAATTTAGAATATGGTGTTTTGTTTGGAGCAACAACCTATGATCCAAAAAATAGAGTAAAGGATTTTACAAATTATCTTCCAACTTTTACAGACGAACCTTCTCTTGATATTGATGGTGCGATTGCAACGGATGATTATTTTGCAATGTTAAATGATAATGTAAAAATGTTATCGAATAGCGTAGACGGAATTTATAGTTACGATGCCAATTGGTTTGAAATAGCTGTAGGACGAATTTCTGCTTCTAATTCTACTGAGGCAAAGATTTTGGTTGATAAAATAGTTTCATATTACGATAAAGTTCAAGGAAAAGGAACTTCGTATGGCGATTGGCGAACAAAAATTGTTGCAGTTACTGATAATGATAATAATGTAAATACTCCAGGCTTAAATGCCAAAATTGATACTGAATTTTCTAAACCTGAGAATCAAATTTATACGATTAATAAAATATATTCGGGAGCTCATCAACCTGAAAGTACTTCTGCCGGAGTTAGATATCCAACCGTAAATCAAGCAATTTTGAATGGAATCGAGTTAGGTTCAAACTTCTTGATGTATTACGGTCATGGAGGTCCTCGTAGTTGGGCGCAAGAGCGAATTATTACAGCAGAAGAATTAACAAATTTATCCAATTTTAATGCAGCTTATTCACGTTTACCTATCGTAACAACTGTGACTTGTGATTTTACAATTTGGGATTTACCGCAATATAATTCTGCCGGAGAAGCTATGTTGAAAAACGCAAATGGAGGAGCCTTGTCTATGATAACAACCAATCGTCCGATTGGAACAGGCTATGGAGATTCGATGAATAATTTTTTGATCGAACAATTTTTTAAGAAAGTTGGAATAGAAAATCAAACAATTGGTAAAGCGCTTAATGAAGCAAAATTAAATTATTCTCCAAAACATCAAAATAACAAAAGTGTAAGTATTCTTGGAGATCCGATGTTAGTAATTCATCGTCCACAACAAGATATTGAAATATTAAGCATCAAAAATAAAAAAGATGTAGATGCCCTTGCTGGTGGTAAAATGCAAGCATTAGATTTTATAACGATTACAGGTAAAGTAAATCAATTATCTAATACTTCTATTGATAATAGTTTCAATGGGAAAATTGCGATTAGTTTGTATGAAAAACCTGAAACGAAAACCATTTTATCGGAGTCTGATTGGGCTGGAAAAACTTTCGAAACAGAAAATAAAACAATTTATAAAGGAATAGGAAAAGTAGAAAAAGGTGAATTTACGATTCAATTTTATGTTCCGAAAGATATTAATTATGAATTAGGAAATCGTAAAATAAAATTTTATGCTTGGGATGAGAAAGATGGTAAAGACGCATCGACTTTAAAAACAATTACGATTGAAGGAATTAACGAAGAAGGATTGAATGATGATGAACGTCCGCAAGGAAAATTATATATGAATAATCTTCATTTTGCGAATGGAGGAATTACAGATCGTTCGCCTTATTTGGTTGGTTGTTTAACTGATAATTCAGGTATTAATGCAACAGGATCAAGTATTGGACACGATATTGTTGCAACGCTTGATGGAAAAGTGCAAGATGCTTATGTGTTGAATGAATATTATGATGGAGGTGATGCAAACCCATGTATCAATAAGAATTTTGAAGATTATCAGAAAGGACAAGTAATGTATCAATTGAAAAATCTTGAACTTGGTCAACATACTGTGAATTTAAAATTTTGGGATATCAACAATAATTCGAATACTGTAACGTTAGACTTTGTAGTAATGGAAAATGGAACAGGACAATTACATATTGATAAATTGTTAAACTGGCCAAATCCATTTACAAAGAATACGTTTTTCCATTTTGAACATAATTGTGATTCTGAGTTAGATGTAATGGTTCAGATATTTACAATTTCAGGAAAATTAGTCAAAACGATTCGTAAAACTGTTTCAGCAGAACCTTTTAGAGAAGGATATCGAACAGGTAAATATGCGATAGAATGGGATGGTTTGGATGATTTTGGCGATAAAATAGGAAAAGGTGTTTATATTTACAAGGTCAATGTGAAAGGTGTTGATGATACGGTTTGTAAAGGATCAGCCACCGCAGTTGAAAAACTTGTCATATTAAAATAATAAACAAAAAGAAAAAATATAATCAATAATATAACGAATGAAAAAAATTACAGCAAGTTTATTGATTTTAGCATCAGGATTTACTTTTGCTCAAAATAAAGATGAAGTTAATAATCCGATAATGACAGGAGCTCCATTTTTAAGAATTTCTCCAGATGCACGTGCAGGTGGTTTGGGAGATCAAGGAGTTGCAACTTCTGCGGATAATTATTCTCAATTTTGGAATGCGGCAAAGTATTCTTTTGCTCCTGATTATTCAGGTGTAGCCTTTTCATATACACCTTATATGGGATCTTTGGTGAATGATGTATTTTTATTGAATGCTACTTATTATACGTTTTTAGGTCAAGATGAACGTAGTACATTAGGAGCAAGTATCTATTATTTCAATATGGGAGAAATAGAACTTAACCAATTACAAGGAACTGATATTGTTTCGATGGGAAAAGCAAAACCAAATGAATTCTCTATCGATTTATCATATGGTTTACGTTTAACGGATAACTACTCTATGGCGGTAACAGGTCGTTTCATTCGTTCAGATTTATTTAACGGTGTACCTGATGTTTCAGTTCAACCAGCAAATACTTTTGCAGTTGATATTGCAGGGTATTATCAATCAGAAACAATGGATACCAACAATTTTGAAGGTAAATTACGTGGAGGTTTCCAAATCTCTAATATTGGTCCAAAATTAGACTATTCAAACTCAGAAGATAATGCATCATATTTACCAACAACTTTACGTTTAGGTGTTGGATATGATTTCAAATTTGATGATTACAATAAAGTAGGAATTACAACAGAATTTTCTAAATTATTAGTTCCAACTCCAACATATGAGAAAGATGAAAATGGAAATCCAATTCCTGAAACTAAATATATTCCTAATAAAGGAGTAATGTCTGGAATTTTCAGTTCATTTGGAGATGCTCCAGGGGGAGGAAAAGAGGAGTTAAAAGAAATTATGTATTCTGTTGGTGCAGAGTACTCTTATAATGATGCTTTGTTTATCCGTGCCGGTTATTTTCACGAAAGTCCAATGAAAGGTGATCGTCAACATTTGACATTAGGTTTAGGGCTAAAATACAATGCGTTTGCTTTTAATGCTTCTTACTTAATTCCAATGTCAGATACAAACAATGCTTTAGAAAACACATTACGTTTCGGTATTGCTTGGAATTTTGGAGGAGAAACACAAAATAGTTACGATTACTAGAAATCGTTAAGATTAAGTTATAATTGGCTAACCTTTTGGTTAGCCTTTTTTTATTTATTAACTTAAATCAAGTTTTAAATTAATAGTTAAAACTAATTTTACATCAATTAAAAAACTAAACTAATTATGTCTAACGTTGGATTAATTTTAGAAGAAAAAGCTGCTGATATAGGAAATTTTTTGGTTGGTAGATTATTACCATTTCGTCAAAAAAGACATGTCGGACCATTTGTATTTATCGATCATATGGGACCAACAAAAATGAAAGATTATCAAAATCTTGATGTAGGACCGCACCCACATATTGGTTTATCAACTTTGACTTATTTATTTGAAGGAGCGATTATGCATCGCGATAGTTTAGGAACTGAATTAGAAATTCAGCCTGGAGCTGTGAATTGGATGACTGCTGGTAAAGGTGTTGTACATTCTGAGCGAACTCCGGAATATCTACGTACAACAGAAAAAACATTACATGGTTTACAAATTTGGGTGGCTTTGCCAAAAGAATTAGAAAATATGGAGCCGAGTTTTGTTCATGTTGAAGCAGATAAATTACCAAATTGGTCAGACGAAAATGCAGATTATAAATTGATTGCAGGTAAGTTTGGTGAACATACTTCTGGCGTACCTGTTTATTCTCCTTTATATTTTATTGAAATTAAAGCTAAAAATGATTTCAAAGTTTCTTTAGGAAAAGATTTGTATGGAGAATCTGCTTTGTATGTATTAGAAGGTTCTATCAAAGATGGAGGAGAAACGTATGGAACAAAACAATTATTAGTAGCGAAAGAAGCTACTTTGTGTGAGTTTGAAATTACGGCTGGTTCTACCGTTTATATTTTTGGAGGGGAAGAATTACCAGAAGAACATTTTATCTTTTGGAATTTTGTAAGTTCTTCAAGAGAAACGATTGAAACGGCGAAGGAAGATTGGATTAATCATCGTTTTCCTAAAGTTCCAGGTGATGACGATTATGTTCCGATTCCGCAAGCGCAACAAAAAACTAAAGTAAAAGAAAACGAAAAACAAATTGATAATGAGTGATATTAATGTAACGTCAACTTCGACGGATAAAAATTATATTTCGAATATTAAAGCAGGAAAACACGAATTTAATGTAGATGAACCTTTAGACAAAGGAGGTTTGGATACAGCTGCAAAACCAAGCGAATTATTGGGAGCTGCATTGGCTTCTTGTACTTCGATTACTTTGCAAATGTATATGAATCACAAAGAATTTACTTACAAAAAAGTTGAGGTAGATGTCAATTTTGATATGATTACAACTGAGCCAATCACTTTTCAACGTCATGTTATCATAGAAGGCGATTTCGATGAGAAACAACAAACAAGATTACTGAAAGTTGCAAATTCTTGTCCTGTACACAAAGTGTTAGAAAAAGGTCACGAAATAGAAACAACGATAGAGTTTATTTAATAAAAAAAACCACTTCAGATGAAGTGGATTTTTTTATCTTAATATTTTATCTAGCTAATCCTGGTTGGATATCCAGAAATTCCTTTAATAACAATTTTCGGATTACGTTTCAATAAAACAATTAATTGTCTTAATTTTTCTGCATTATAATCTTCATTAAACATATCATCGTGCATTAAAATTACCAAATGATTTTTTTCGAATGTTTTATTTTGATCCAAACGATGTACAATTCCTTCGTAAATTTTTTCAGGCGAAGAAAGCTGATGATTGACAGATTTTTTTCCACTTCTTTCCCATTCATAATCCCAACCATAGATATAGTATTGATTTTTAGCCAATAAATCAGCTGCTGGAATTGCATTTTTTACTGGATCGTCTTTTTTACGTTTGTTCAAACGCCATGTGTTACGCGCAGGCAAACGCACCCAACGAGAATGTATATCTAATACCACCTCATTTTTGCGAATATCTTCGTAAACATTTTCTGGTACATTGTAAAAAGCTTTGTATTTGTTGCGAGCATGCGAAAAAGTATGGTTAGCAATTTCTACATTTGGATTAGCTTTATAATCTTCTACATGTTGTTTCAAATCTTTTGTAAAAGCATTAAAACCAACTAAGAAAACCGTTCCTTTTACATTTTCTTCGGTTAATATTTTATTGATATTTTTGCTTCCTTTATATGGACCATCATCAAAAGTTAGGTAGACATATTGTTTTGTCGAATCAATAGGATTTTGCTTTTCTTCTTTTGCAATAGTATCTAATTGCAAAGTAGATGAGTCAATTTTTACTGTATAAATAGAATCAACATCATTCTGCAAAATTTCTTTTGGCTCAGAAGAAGTTGTTGTTTGATTTTGAATTGGATTATTTGCCTTTTTACAAGAAAAAACAAAAAGTAAAGTTCCAATTGCAAGAAAGCTTTTTAGATGTCTGTTGATAGTGAACATTGATTGTTTAGGTTTTGTGCGAAATTAATAATTTAATCTGATTTGAAATGTTAAATGATTGATGTTATTTGTCAGATTATTAAGTGTTTACGGTTTTTAATTGTTGTAAATATTGCTTAATAACTTGAATTACACCATCTTCATCATTAGAAGGCGCTTTAAAATTCGCTACTTCTTTTACATTTTGATGCGCATTTTCCATTGCAAAACTATATTTTGCCAAGTGTAACATCTCCAAATCATTCATAAAATCCCCAAAAACAATGATTTCTTCAGAAGAAATATCCAATTTATTCATCAAAGCTTGTAATGCAACTCCTTTGTTCGATTTTTTATTCATAACATCTAACCAAACTTCGCCAGAAACCACAACTTTTAATCCATATTTTTCAAAATCAACTAATTTTGGAAATACATTAAATTCTGTTCCACCAACGTGATTTACTGCAATTTTAATGAATTGTTCATTTTCGATTTTAGTTAAATCATCAACCCAAATATTTTTGTCATAATAATTTTTAAAATATTCTAAAAAAGTTTCATCTTTCGATTCCACATAAGCTGCATTTTTACCAGCCAAAACAATATTTGCGCCTTCTATTTTACGCACTTCTTCTACGATTTCTTTTACAACAGACCAATCCAATTCGTCAACAAAAATTTCTTCACCTTTATAGGTAACATAGGTTCCGTTTTCAGCAATAATTGCCAATTCATCTTTTATATTTTCAAAATAAGAAATGATACTATAATATTGACGACCACTTGCAGGTACAAATGTGATGTTGTTTTCTTTTAATTCTTCGTAAATTTTATTGAATTCTGGACTTAACGAATGATTAGAACGTAACAGAGTTCCGTCCATATCTGTCACGATTAATTTTATATTTTGCATTGATTTTTCTTAAATAAAAAGGTCTCATAATTGAGACCTCAAAGTTAGTTATAAATTTTTGGTTTGTTCTTCTTCGTTGTTCACGTGCTTAGAATTTTATAAAAAAATAAGAAAATTGTTCAATAGTGTAACTTTTTCTCCATGATATTATCGAGTAGTTTAAGTATTATTCAATATAAGTTTGTGTAGAGGAGTGACAAAAAAGAAGTTAATGTAAAGAAACACCTAAAAAAGCTAATCAAAAAGAGTATAAACCTCAGTTTTGTCCATTCAAAAAGTATCGAAAAAGAATTGAAACGTTATTTTCTCAACTATGTGATCAGTTTATGATTAGACGAAATTATGCAAAGACTTTTGAAGGGTTTAAAACCAGAATTCTAGCTAAAATTACTGCACTTACTGTGGTTCAGTACATTAATAAAACATACTTTAATCGAAATATTAATAAGCTAAAAACCAAAATTATTTAAAATGCACAACGGGTATTTTTTTATTATTTAGTTGGTCGATCAAAACCAAAGGTTTCTAAGCGACTATCTTTTTGGTTAAGAATGATATTTTTTAAAACTTGAGCTGCAACCATCGAAAAAGTAATCCCATTTCCTCCATAACCTAATGCAAATAACGTTCGGTCACCTTTTTTCCAAGGACCCATATAAGGTAAACCATCATTTGTGGAGCTAAAAGTTCCGCACCAAGCCATTTCGGTATTGAATTCAATTTCTGGATATAATCGACTAAACTTACGTTCAAGAGTTTTGATTTTTGTTCGAAGTAAATCATCTCTTTTATCAGGATTTTGAAAATCTTCATCTTCACCACCAACGATCAATCGATTATCTTTTGTTGTTCGCATATAAAGATATGGTTCTGCTGTTTCCCATAATAAGCTACGATTTGGCCAAACCATTTTTTCATCAATGGGAGCCGAACAAATGGCGTAAGTAGATAATAAATTCATTACTTTTTTAGGTAGAAATTGACCTGCTTCAAAACCAGTAGCAACAATTACATATTTGCACGAAATAGTATGTCCATGCTCGGTCAATAGTTCGCAATTGTTCTTATTTTCGTCTATTTTTTCCACTTTTGTATGGGTAAAAATCTGTAATTGATGTTTTTCTTGATGATACTTTAATAAATTGATAGCGCCTTTATAAGCATCCATCTGGGCAGAAGTATCATTTTGCAATGCAGCAATTCCATCAATATTTTGGTAAGTTTTCAATTGCTTAGCATCTAAATACTTCACAGGCAAACCGACTTCTGTTCTTATTGCATATTCTTCGTCTAACAATTTTACACCTTGCTGATTACTCGCTAATAAAACTGTAGGAACACGTGTAAAATCAGCATCAATATTAGTTTTTTTGAATATATTTTCTATATCTGTAATAGAATCCAAGCAATTGAAATAAGCATCAATAGCAATTTTTTTGGGAACAATATTTACTAATTTACTTAACGGGGTATCAATTTCATATTGCAATTGAGCAGTGCTTGCGGCAGAACTTCCAGTAGAAATAGTTCGTTTGTCTATCAAAGCGCACTCTATTCCAGCTTCACATAACTCGTGGGCAACTAAAGCACCTGTAATACCGGAGCCAATTATAGCAACATCTATTTTAAAATCATTACGAAGTGGATGGTATAAATCAAAGAATTCATTTTTCACAATCCAATAAGGTAATCCAGAATGTAAATCCATAGTTGCGAACTTGTTTAAGTTGAAATTTAGTTACCTAAAAAATCAAGCCAAATTATGATTTTTGACTTTTTTATTACAGAAATCGCTAATATTTCATAATTGGCTTAATGATTGTGATGAATATGATCATAATCTATCAGTTAGATTATTATTTATAAACCACTTAAAAATATTATGGCTAAATTAAAACGAAAAGATTATAAACTAAATTATATCGATTACGGTAATAAACTTGCTCAACCCGTTATTTTGATTCATGGTTGGCCGCTTAGTTTACAATCGTGGGAATATCAAATTCCTAAAATTGTAGAAGCTGGTTTTCGTTGTATTGCCTATGATCGAAAAGGTTTTGGAAAATCTTGTGCGACATGGGATCGTTACGATTATGATGCATTGGCTGAAGATTTACATGCCTTGATTGATGATTTACAATTGGAAAATGTTGTGTTAGTAGGTTTTTCGATGGGTGGAGGAGAAGTTGTGCGTTATATTGCCAATTATGGAAACAGTAATATTTCGAAAATAGCATTGATCAGTTCAATTATTCCACTCGTAAAACAAACTGATGATAACGAACACGGCGTTCCACAAAAAGACTTAGATCAGATTGTTCATCAACTTGAAACAAGTCGTTTGGAATTTTTAGAAGGTTTTCATAAAGGTTTTTATAATCATGGCTTGTTAAAAAAATCTGTAAGCAAAGAACAATTAGATTTTGATTTTTCGGTTGCTTCGCATGCTTCACCTATTGCAACTTTGAGAGCTGCACGCTCTTGGATGGACACAAATTTTAGAGCTGAATGTAAAATGATAGATGTTCCAACATTAATTATTCATGGAAAAGAGGATCAAACTGTACCAATTAAAACAGCTGGAGATCAAGCTGCAAAATTGATCGCGAAATCGACTTACATTGTGTATGACGATGCGCCGCATGGATTGAATATAACTCATAAAGAACAGTTGAATATGGATTTGATTGAGTTTTTGTTAAATATCGAACATAAAAAAGAGTAGAAGATGGGAAAAGTAAATAAAACAATTGTTTCTAGTTTGGCAATTGCTGGTTTAGGAGGACTTTGCTATGCTTGGCTTAATTTTAGAAAAGTAAAAATACCAACTTATGTAGAAGGTTGTTTTAGTTTTTGATCAAAACAATAATGTTGATAATCAATCCAAACAGAATTTTGATGTAAATCATTGTGGGTACGTCATATCCTCGTAGACTAAATTAGTAAAAAACTAATATAGCTTTATGATGATTAAAAAGACAAAAGAAATAGCAGCTTATTTAACTTATAGTAAAAAACTACAAGTTCTAAAATATGCCAAAGAATATGGAAATAACTCTATAGCATATAAATTTTTTGGCGTGAAAAAGAGTACATTTTATAAATGGAAAAAGGCATATGATGAACATGGAGAAGAAGGTTTACTTAGAAAAAAACCAACTCCTCGTACATTTCCCAATCAAATCAAGCAAGAAATTGTAAATAAAGTATTAGAACTTCGAAAAGAACATAGATTAGGGACTTGGCGAATTAAATTGTATTTAGAACGTTATCATGATATTTTAATATCAGAATCAAGTGTTTATCGTATTCTAAAACGCAATAATGTAGGTCGATTAGACAGAAAGGCAACTAGAAGAGCTATGCATAGTATTCGATATGAAAAAGAAATACCAGGTCATCATGTACAGGTTGATGTTAAATTTCTAATTTTTCAAGATGCAAATGGCCATAAAATCAAGAGATTTCAATATACAGCAATTGATGATGCTACACGAATTAGAGCGCTTAAAATCTATGAAAAGCACAATCAATTAAGTTCAATTGATTTCATAAATTATGTTGTAGATAAATTTCCTTTCAGAATTAATACAATTCAAACAGATAACGGACATGAATTTCAATCAAAATTTCATTGGCATGTTCAAGATTTAGGAATGAGACACCGATTTATAAAAGTAGGAACGCCTCAGTTAAATGGGAAAGTTGAACGATCTCATTTAACTGATAAAAAAGAGTTTTATCAACTTTTAAGCTATACTGATGATGTTGATCTAAATCAAAAATTAGAACAATGGGAAAATTTTTATAATTTCAATAGACCACATGGATCTTTTAAAGGAAAAACTCCTTATGAAATACTAAAATTAAAACTAAAATAATTATATTTAAAGTCTACGAAGTCATGAAGTACGACATAACATAATTTTTAATAAGTGTTACTTCCAGATGCAGAAAGTATAAAAGCCTTTATTTATCAATAGTGTAGGGGAGTGTGGTGTACTATTGGTGTACAAAAAGTATTCATATTTTAACGAAATATTAGCAATATCCGATAAAAGAATCAATCTTAATTATTACAATTTAATATTACTGATTAAATAATTCTTGATTTGTTTTGCTCTTTAATGATATTAATAATTTGTTTTTGAATCCAAACAGGAGCGTACTTTAATTGTTTTTGAACCACTTCATTATTTAATTGTTGCACGTTAGGTTGTATTTGAATTAAGAATTCATCTGTCACGTTTTTTTGCCCTATTTCTTTAAAAGCTTGAACAATCAAGTGTAATAATTCGTCTTTAATAGCAAAGCTTTTAGGAACTGTTTTTTTGAATTGAATAGTTCTATTTCCTATTTTTATTTCGCGTTGCGAACCATCGGTCAAGTAAACAGCTTTCAAAGGAATTTGAGTTGTTAAACCTAATAAATACAAAGCTAAAACTCCTGTTGGCGCAATACGAGCTTTATCCCGTTTAGCAATCTGTTTAGCAATTTCATATATAGTCGGATAAATCTTTCCTAATAGCAAATCTTTTTTAGGTTTAAGATAAATACCATGTGTTAAACGCTCTACTAAACCTTCATTTTCTAAACGAGAGAGAACTTTACGGATGTTATCTGAAGAACCATATTTTGAAAAATCATCTAAAAAAAATATTTCGCCAAATGATGATTTTGAAATCTTTGTTTCTATTTGATTTTTAGCTGATTTCATTTTGTTTTTGGTTAATTTTATGTCACAAATTTAGTGAAAATTTGTGACAAAATTTAATTTTAAAAATGTAATTATAGTAATTCTATATCTTGTAATTTTCTACCAAACTCATCATCTGCTGCTAGTTTGAAAAGATCATCTTGTAAACCTAGGGGTGTACTTTAATTGTTTTTTGAATGACTACATTATTTAATTGTAGCACAGTAGAATGTATTAGATTTATGAATTCATCTTTCACGTTTTTTTGGCCTATTTCTTTAAAAATGCACTGTCTTTTAAAGTGTATAAGTTTACAAATATAGCTTGGGTTAGCTTTTTCAAATCCATCTAACCTCCCCATTATTTAGTTCTGTTTTCAAATTAAGATTTATTAAGTGCAATATATGGCACTAATTGATGATTATTATATTCAAAACTTATATTAAATCTTAAAAAGTGCAATATAATGCACTTTTCTTGTTTTATATCTAATTTCTTTCTAAATTTACATTAAAAGTGCATTATATGACACTATTATTAATCGAACAGATAAAAGAACGTCGTAAAGTTTTAGCGATATCACAAGAAACATTAGCGGAGATTTCAGGTGTAGGTTTACGAACGTTAAAACAATTTGAAAGTGGTAAAGGTAATCCAACTTTAGAAACGCTTCAAAAGTTGTGTGATGCCTTAGGATTAGAAATTAAATTAGAGGTTAAAACAATTGAATCATGAGAATTGCACAAATTTTATATAAAGGAGAAAGGGCAGGAGTTCTAACGCAATTGGATAATGGTCGCTTTCATTTTATCTATAATGAAGATTGGTTAAATGATGATTCTAAGCCTTCTATAAGTTTAACGTTGCCTAAAAATCAAAAAGAGTTTGATTCTGAAACTTTGTTTCCTTTTTTCTATCATTTATTACCAGAAGGGGTAAATAAACGAATGATTTGTAAAACATATAAGATTGACGAAGATGATGCTTTTGGTATTTTACTACAAGCTTCTAAAGTAGATACAGTAGGTGCAGTAACAATAGAAAGAGTTTAGCATGAAGTTAGAAATAAAAAATTGTCCCGGTTCTTTAAAAGAAAATTTTAATACATATAGTCCAAGTGTATTAAAGAAGTTGTTTAATGGAAAAAAAGTGAATCCAATTTTAAATTATACTTCGCCAACTGATCGTAAGGATAAAAGTAGTTTTAACCAAAATCAAACACATATTTCTATTTCGGGATTTCAAGAGAAATATTCTTTAATTCTTGATGGAAATGAATTACGATTAACCAATGAAAACGAAAGTGGTCAATATATTTTGAAACCAATTTCTGATTTACCAAAAAATAGTGAATTTGCACCAGCAAATGAACATTTAACGATGCAAATCGCTAAACAAGTTTTTAAAATTGAAACGGCAGAAAATGCTTTAGTTTTTTTTAAAGATGGAAGTCCAGCATACCTTACGAAGCGTTTTGATTACAATGAAATTGGAGATAAGTTAGCTGTGGAAGATTTTGCTTCTTTATTAGGGAAATCTCCAGCAACTGATGGGGAACAATACAAGTATGAAGGAAATTATCTCGAATTATTTGAAGCCTTGAAAAAATATGTCCCTGCTTGGAAAGTAGAAACTCCAAAGTTATTCGCTTTGATTGTTTTCAATTATCTGTTTTCTAATGGAGATGCTCATTTAAAGAATTTTTCTTTAATAGAAACTCAACAAGGAGATTTTAAATTAAGTCCAGCATATGATTTACTGAATACCAAAATTCATATCGAGGATGCTGATTTTGCTTTAAAAGATGGATTATTACCGAAATCTATCTCAAAAGGTAAAATAATCGACCAATTATTTTTGTTAGGTGAAAATGCAGAAATGACAGAAAAATCTATTGCTAAAGTTCTTCAAAATCTATCTTCTAAGGAAGATCAAGTGGTAGATTTAATTGGTAAATCGTACTTATCAGAAAAGCTAAAACGAAATTATTTGCAAAGTTATCAGCTTCGATTGAAGAAACTGAAAATAATTGTAAAGTAAAAAAATGAACAAGGAGATTTCCTTAAAACATTTTTTATAATTTATCCTATAAGCAAAATGGAATAGGTTATTCCTTCTTTTCAACGTAATTTTAGAAGCGAAATAATAGAATCAAAAATGAAAAAAATATATATTACAACTTTAGATCACTTAGATCAAATTGCTCAAGCATCTTTTAATCAACCAAAAATTATTTATAAACACAGTACAACTTGTGGGTTATGTGATATAATTTGGGATATTGTAAAAGAAAGCGATTTTGAACTGAATTATTTAGATTTATTAACGTATAGACCACTCTCTAATGAGATTGAACGACGATACAATGTTCAGCACGAATCACCGCAAATCCTAATTATAAAAGATGGAAAATGTGTGTACAATGCATCACATCGTAAAATAAAAAATGAAGAAATTCAGAAACAATTAGATTTATTCGATTAAAGAATCTTCGGTTTGATTTCCTAACAGGAAAACTAAATTACGTTCGTGTTCATCAATAAAATCTTCACCTGTATAAAAAGTTTCATCTACGACAAGATATATCTTTAACCCCTTATTTAACTTTGAGTCTTTAAACACTAATTGACTTACAAAATATGTACTCAAATTATGATCGAAATTTTTGGTGCGACTATCAAATCTAAATTGGGCATGATTTCGTGGTCCCGAATATTTAGTTTCAACTTCTACTTGATTTTCTTCTTTCAGAACATTGATATAATTTCTTAAAAACGAAAAAGCTTCTTCGCGAGCAACAATCGGATCATCATTATAAAATGAATTAATTGTTACTTCTTTTGTTTCTTGATCGAATAGTGTTTCGACTTCATAATGAACTTTTAATTTCATAATCTTCTATTTTAAAATGATGAAGCAAACATATGACTACACAACTATCAGATTATCATAGTCTAAAAAATAATTATAAAAATATCTAAAAGACATATTTTGGCGGGATGGTTTATGACCTTTGTAATATAAATTAAAAACAAGAAAATATGCCTATAATTACAATTGAATTGTCTGATGAACAATTAAAAAAAGTGAAAGAAACCCTGAGTTATAATGGTAATTTAGACTTGAAAGAAGAAACTTTTAATGGAAGT